>NZ_JBSGXB010000276.1:0-10428 GCF_053609185.1 Streptomyces sp. NPDC054956
GGAGTAGCCCGCCCGGCCTGACCGCAGGCCCGGGGATCGGACCCGACGCAGCGCCGGTCCCCGACGCCTCGGATAGGGTGAATCGGTAGGAATCGGGCCCCCCGGGGTGAGGTCGCCGCATTGGACACGTACCAGCAGACGAGCGAGGTGCCGGACCAGCCCGTGGCGGCGGTCGGGTACGCGGGCGTCCTGCGCGAGCTGCTGCCGATCGCCCTGTGGCGGGAGGACGCCGACGGACGGGTCGTCGAATGGTCGCTGGCCGCCCAGGACCTCCTCGGATACCGCCCCGAGGACATCCTCGGGCGGCTCGGCACCTCCGTGCTCGTCCCCGACGCCAACCGGGAGCTCGCCGCCGACCTCACCCGCCGGGTCCAGGCCGGGGAGACCGTGGTCGGCACCCTGCCCGTGCGCCACCGCGACGGCCACCGCGTCCCGATGGAGATGTGGATCGTGCCCGCCGCCGACCCGCAGGGGCGCACCGGGGCCATGCTCATCGCCGTGGAGACCTCCGAGGTCCTGCGGATGCGCGATTCCCTCGCGGCGCTCCAGAGCCTGTTCACCCAGTCGCCCATCGGCCTCGGCACCCTCGGCACGGACCTGCGCTTCCTGCGCGTCAACGACGCCCTCGCCCGGATGAACGGGGTGCCGGCCGCCGAGCACGTCGGCAAACGGCTCACCGAGGTCGTGCCCGGGGTGAACGCGGCGGCCCTGGAGGGCCTCATGCAGAAGGTGCTGGAGTGCGGGTCCCCGGTCGTCGACGTCCGCCGCACCGGCCGCACCCCCGCCGACCCCGACCACGACCGGACCTGGTCCTGTTCGTACGCCCCGCTGCTGGACGGTTCCGGGCGGCAGCTCGGCCTGATCGCCTCCCTCATCGACATCACCGACGGGCAGCGGGCCCAGGCGGAGGCGGAGCAGGCCCGCCGCCGGTTCGCGCTCCTCGCCGAGGCCGGCACCCGCATCGGCACCACGCTGGACCTGCGCCAGACCGCCCAGGAGATCGCGGACGTGCTGGTGCCGCAGCTCGCGGACTCGGCCGACGTCCAGCTGCTGGAGGCGGTGCTGGAGTCCGACGAGGCGGCCGCCTCGACCCGGGGCGTGCTGCGGCGGCTGGCCGCCGTCTTCCCGGACCCCGGGGCGCCCACCGCCAAACTGGTCGTCGGGCAGACCTTCCAGATCCCCGTGGACAGCGCCTACGAGCGGGTCATCACCGAGGGCCTGCCCATGAACCTGTACGTGTCCGACATCCCGGCCCTGATCAGCGATCCGCGGGCCGGCGCCCTGCGCGCGTACCTGTCCACCCTCGGCTCGGCCCGGATGGTCCCCCTGGTCGCGCGCGGGCAGGTGCTCGGCGCGGTCGCGGTGACCCGGCTGCGCGGGCGCGAGCCCTTCGACGAGCAGGACTGCGTACTGATCGACGAGCTGGTCGCCCGGGCCGCCCTGAACATCGACAACGCCCGGATGTACACGACCCAGCGCGCGGCGGCCCTGACCCTGCAGCGCAGCCTCACCAACAACGCGCTGCCCGAGGTGGCCGGCCTGGAGCTGACAGGCCGCTACCTGCCGGCCAGCGACCACGACGTCGGCGGGGACTGGTACGACGTGATCGAGCTGCCGGGCGGCCGGACCGGCCTGGTGATCGGCGACGTGATGGGCCACGGCATCCACGCCGCGGCCGTGATGGGGCAGCTGCGCACGGCGGTACGGACCCTCGCGCGGCACGACGTGCCGCCGGAGCAGATGCTCCGCTCGCTGGACGCGGTCGTGGCCGACCTGGGCGAGGACGAGATGGCCACCTGCGTCTACGCCGTCCACGACCCGGCGACGGGCGCGTGCGTCGTGGCCCGCGCGGGCCACCCGCCGCCGGCCGTGGTCGCGGCGGACGGGGCCGTGACCTTCCTGGACGGCCCGTCGGGGACCCCGCTGGGCACGGGCGGGCTGGAGTTCCGCACCGAGGAGGTGCGGCTGCCCCCGGGGAGCCTGCTGGTGCTGTACACGGACGGCCTGATCGAGGCACGGGACCGGGACCTGGACGAGGGGATGGCGGAGCTGGCGGGCGCGCTGAGGGGAGCGGGGGAGCCGCTGGAGGCGCTGTGCGACGACATCCTGGCCCGACTGCTGCCCGCGGCCCCGCAGGACGACGTGGCGGTCCTGCTGACCCGCACGCTGGATATGTACTAGTGCAATAATGGATTGTATCTAGCGCAATGGAGGGTTATCTTTCTCCCATGTCTGCGAAGTCACCCAGCCCCATCGTCCTCACCGGACGCCACGTGCGTCTGGAGCCCCTGACCAGGAGCCACCTCCCCGACCTGTACGCGGCCGGGGGCCGCGACGAAGAGGTCTGGCGGTGGCAGGGCGGGCCCGCGCCGCAGACCGAGGAGGAGCTGGGCGCCAGGCTCGACGCCGTACTGGAGGGCGACTACCTGCCCTTCGCCGTCATCCACCTGGAAAGCGGCCGGGCCATCGGCTGGACCACCTACCTCGACATCAGCCCGGCCGACGAGCGCCTGGAGATCGGCTGGACCTGGTACGGGCGCGCGTACTGGCGCAGCGCGGTCAACACCGAGACGAAGCTGCTCCTGCTCACCCACGCCTTCGAGGACCTCGGCATGGGCCGCGTCCAGCTCAAGACCGACCACCTCAACACCCGCTCCCAGGCGGCCATCGCCCGCCTCGGCGCCCGCCGCGAGGGCGTCCTGCGCCGCCACCGCGTCCGCCCCGACGGGACCTGGCGGGACAGCGTGTACTTCTCCCTGCTGGCCGACGAATGGCCCGAGGCCAAGGCGCGCCTGTCCGCCAGGCTCTGAGCGGCCGCTACCAGGCGAGGTCTTCCAGGGCGTCCAGGTCCAGGTCCAGGACGGACGGGGGTGCCGGCTCCGCCGAGGCCGTCAGGGGGAGTTCGGCCCAGATGACCTTGCCGCGGTCCGTGTAGCGGGTGCCCCAGCGCTCCGCGTACTGGGCGACGAGGAACAGGCCGCGGCCGCCCTCGTCCGTCGTGGCCGCGTACCGCAGGTGCGGAGAGGTGCTGCTGCCGTCGGAGACCTCGCAGATCAGCGTCCGGTCGCGGAGCAGCCGGACCCGGATGGGCGCGTTCCCGTAGCGGATGGCGTTGGTGATCAGCTCGCTGAGGATCAGCTCCGCGGTGAACGAGACGTGCTCCAGGTCCCACGCGGCCAGTTGGGCCGCGCCCGCGCGGCGGACCCGGGAGACGTCGGAGGGGTCGGGGAGCACCTCCCACTCCGCGATCCGGTCGGCCGGCAGCCGCCGGGTGTCCGCGATGAGCAGGGCGATGTCGTCGCTGGGCGCCGGGAACAGCAGCGCGGCCAGCACGTCGGCGCAGGCCTGGTCGGGGCTGCGGTCCGGCCGCGACAGGGTCTGCGTCAGCATGGCGAGGCCGGTGTCGAAGTCCCGGTCGCGGTCCTCCAGCAGGCCGTCGGTGAACAGGACGAGCCGGCTCGCCTCGGGCAGGTCCAGCCCGATCGCCTCGAAGGGCATCCCGCCGACGCCCAGCGGCAGCCCGATCGGCAGTTCCGGGTACCCGACCCGGCCGTCGGGGCCGACCAGCGCCGGGCCCGGATGGCCGGCGCTGGCCATGGTGCAGTGGCCGGACACCGGGTCGTAGACCGCGTAGAGGCAGGTGGCGCCCGTGATGCCGGAGCCCGACGGATCGCCGTCGCCGGAACCGCCGGCCCCCGCGGACTCGTCCTGGTCGATCCGGTCGATCAGCTCGTCCAGGTGCCCCAGCAGCTCGTCGGGCGGCAGGTCGAGGGTGGAGAAGTTGTGCACGGCGGTCCGCAGCCGGCCCATCGTGGCGGCGGCGTGCACCCCGTGCCCGACCACGTCGCCGACGACCAGCGCCACCCGGGCCCCGGCCAGCGGGATCACGTCGAACCAGTCCCCGCCCACCCCCGCCTTCGCCGGCAGGTACCGGAACGCCACGTCCACGGCGCTCAGGTCCGGCAGCACCCGGGGCAGCAGACTGCGCTGGAGGGTCACGGCCACCGCGTGCTCGCGGGTGAAGCGCCGGGCGTTGTCGATGGAGACCGCGGCCCGCGCCGCCAGCTCCTCCGCGAAGGACAGGTCCTCCTCGTCGAAGGGCTCGGGAGTGTCCGCGCGCCAGAAGTTGGCCATCCCGAGGACCACGCCCCTGGCCTGGAGCGGTACGGAGATCAGCGAGTGCAGGCCGTAGTCCAGGGCCAGCCGCGTGCCGTCCTCGTCCTGGGACCGCCAGCCGAAGGCGGAGCTCAGGTCCGCCGCGATGACCGCCCGCCCGGCGTCCAGGGCAGCCGCCATCGGGGCGGTCGGCACCACGAAGCGGATGATGTCGCCGACGGCCTGCAGCGGCGAATCGGTGCGCACCCCGCTCATGGCCGCCCGGCGCATCTCCGTGTGCGCGGCGGCACTGGGCTCCTCGCCGCGCAGCACCGGCTCCAGCAGCTCGACGGTGACGAAGTCGGCGAAGCGCGGGACCGCGACCTCGGACAGCTCCTCGGCGGTGCGCACCACGTCGAGGGTGGTCCCGATGCGCACGCCGGCGTCGTAGAGCAGCTGGAGGCGGTCGCGGGCCACCGAGGCCCGGCCGGCGAGCGCGGCGAGCTCGGTGGAGTCGCGCAGGGTCATGACGCTGCCCGACGGGCGGCCCCCGTAGGGCGTGGTGGGGCGCACGTTGACGGCGAGCAGCCGGTCGCCCGACCGGTGCACCTCGTCCGTGGCGCTGCGCCCCGAGGCGAGCAGGGCGGCCGTGCGCGGATCGAGACCGAGGTCGCTCACGTGCCGCTGCTCGGCGTCGGGCGGCAGGTCGAGCAGGCGCCGGGCCTCGTCGTTGGCGAGGACGAGCCGGCCCTCGGTGTCGATGATCAGGACGCCCTCGCGGACGGCGTGCAGAACCGCCTCGTGGTGTTCGTTCATCCGGGTCATCTCGGCCTCGCCGAGCCCCCGGGTCTGGCGCCGCAGCCGGCGGCTGACCAGGGCGGCGCCGCCGGTGCCCAGGAGCAGGGCGCCGGCCGCCGCGCCGAACAGCAGGGGCAGCTGGCCCTCCACCACGTCGCCGACGTTGGCGATCTCGATCCCGGTGGCGACCAGGCCCACGACCGTGCCCGCGGAGTCCCGTACGGGGACCACGGCGCGCACCACGTCGCTCGGCTTGCCCTTGAACGTCTCGGTGAAGGCCTGCCCGGCCGCGGCCCGGGAGAGGTCGCCGGTGGCCCGCTGTCCGATCAGCTCGGGCCGGGAGTCGGTGTACCGGACGCCGCCGGTGGTCATGACGGCGATGAAGTCGACGCCAGAACCCCGGCGGGCGGCCTCGGCCAGGGGCTGGAGCTCGGCGGTGGGGTCGGCGGACTTCAGGGCCGCCGGGAGGCCGGGGGCGTGGGCGAAGGCCTCGGCGGCCGCCAGCGAGCGGTTGCGGGCGTCGCGCTGGCCGTCGTAGCGGGCCTGGAAGAACAGGGCCGCGGTGGCGGCGGTGATGAGCACCAGCACGATGACGGCCTGGAGGGCGAAGACCTGGCCGGCCACGCTGTGCCAGCCGAGCGAGAGTTTCGTGAACGGACGGGAGAGGGGGCGCGTCAGGCGGCGCGTGAACCGGCGTACGCGCCCGGCGGTCTCGGCCCGCGCTCGGCCCGGCCCGGACGGGGAACCGTCCTCGGGCGCCCCTTCAGAGCCCCTGGGCAGGCCAAAACGTCCGCTCATGAGCCATTTCTAACACTGTCCGCCGGGTTTGGGGGAGGCCCCGGTGCGGTAGCCGCCGCGCGGTAGGCACGGGGGCTCGTGCCGATGTACGAGGTGAAGTGCTGGCGGAAGGTGACCTCACTGGCGAATCCGGCCCGCCGGGCGACCTCGGGGACCGGATGGTCGGTGCGTTCCAGCAGTTTGCGGGCTTCGTCCAGACGGTGGCGCAGGAGCCATTTGTGCGGGGTGGTGCCGGTCGCGGCGGCGAAGTGCCGGGCGAAGGAGCGCGGGGACATCCCGGCCCACCGGGCCAGGGTGGCGACGTCCAGGGCCTCGTGCAGCCGCCCCAGCGCCCGCTCCCGTACGGCGGCCAGCGTCTCGGCGGTCCGGTCGGCGGCCGGGGTCGGGCGGTCCAGGTACTGGGCGTGGTCGCCGGTGCGGAAGGGGCCCGTCACCATCGCGCGGGCGATGGCCGCGGCCGCCTCGGCGCCGTGGGCCTCGCGGACCAGGTGGAGGCAGAGGTCGATGCCGGAGGCGACCCCGGCGGAGGTCCACACGCCGTCGTCCTCCACGTAGAGGGGGGCTTCCTCGACGCGTACGGAGGGGTGCCGGCCGGCCAGTGTCGGGGCCAGCGCCCAGTGGGTCACGGCCCGGCGGCCGGACAGCAGTCCGGCCTCGGCGAGGATGAAGGCGCCGGCGCACAGGGCGGCCACCGGGATCCCCCGGGCGTGGGCGTCCCGCAGGGCCGCGAGCACCGGCTCGGGCGTCGGATCGCCGGGCCGGGCCAGGGCGGGCACCACGACGAGGTCGGCGTCGGCGAGCCAGTCCAGACCCCGGTCGGGGGCCAGGGTCAGGCCGCCGGGAAGCGGGATCGGGTCGGGGCTCAGGGCGCACCGGCGCAGCTCGAAGGGCGGGACGCCGAGGCGGCTGAGGTCGTAACCCCAGACCTCGGTGATGACGGCGAGGTCGAAGGCGCGGATGCCGGGTTGTACGACGATCGCGACGCGGTGCATGGCGGTGAGTCTGCCACGGTGGTTCCGGCGGGCAAGGGGGCTGTGGGGGCCCGTGGGGCGCCGGAGGGGAAATCGGCGGGGAGAGGCCCGGGCGGTGTCCGCGGGGTCTGTGGGGGCTCGTGCGGGCTTCTGGGGCTCGCGCTCGGCCCGCGGAGCCGTCGGGAGCGCGCGACGGGGGCGCGCGGAGGACTTTCCACCGGTTTTCCGGGGGCTCGTTCCGGGCCCCGGCCGGGGCCTTCGGAGGGCTGCCAGATTGGCAGGATCCCATCGGTTCGGGTACCGGCCGCCGCTGTTGCGGAGCCCCCTCGCCGCCGAGGATTGAGCCATGACGAAGAAGATCGAAATCACCGAGAACAGTGCCCTCCTGGTCATCGACGTGCAGAAGGGCTTCGACGACGCGGACTTCTGGGGCCCGCGCGACAACCCGGACGCCGAGGCCAACATCGAGGCCCTGATGGACGCCTGGGAGGAGTCCGGCCGCCCGGTCGTGATCGTCCGGCACGTCTCCCGCGCCGGTTCCACCTTCGCCCCGGACCAGCCCGGACACGCCTTCAAGGACTTCGTGGAGGAGCGCTCGGACCGGGCGGCCCTGCACATCAGCAAGACCGTCAACTCCGCCTTCTACGGCACCCCCGACCTCGCCGACTGGCTCACCGAGCAGGACATCGGCCAGCTCGTGGTCGCCGGGATCCAGACCAACATGTGCGTCGAGCTCACCGCCCGGATGGCGGGGAACCTGGGCTACGACGTCCTCGTGCCGCTCGACGCCACGCACACCTTCGACCTGGCCGCCGGACCCGGCCCGGACGCGCCCCGGCTGACGGCCGCCGAGCTCGCCACCGCCACCGCCGTCAACCTCCAGGGCGGCCGCTTCGCCCGGGTGGTCACCACCGGTCAGCTCCTCGACGCGGCCCGCGACAAGGTCACGGCGTAGGCCCGCCCTGCACCGGTAACGGCCGCCCCCGCAGCACCTCCGCCGCCCGCGAGGCCCCGTACACCCGGCCGAACGGTCACACCTGCGGCGGCCGGTTTCGGTCGCCGCGGTCTCGGGAGCCGCGGCGGCGGTCCTACCATCGGCGCATGGTGGTCTCCTGGCCCTTCCACGGGCGAGCCGCGGAACTGGAGCGGGCACACCGGGCGCTGACCGGGCGTGACGCCACGGGGTACGCGACGGCCGACCCGCGCGGGGTGCTGCTGATCGGCGCGGCCGGGGCAGGGAAGTCCTGGCTCATCGGCGAGGTGCGCCGCTCCCTGCCCGAACTGCTCGTAGCCGAGGGCTCCGAGGCGGCCCGGGGCACACCCTTCGGGGCGCTCGCGCCGCTCCTGCCGGAGCGGATGGCCCCCGACGGCAACCGGTGGCGCTGGGCCGCGGACGCCCTGGCCGGTGCGGTGATCTGCGTGGACGACGCCCACCTGCTCGATCCCCTGTCCGCCGCCCTGCTGCAACGCCTCGTACGCGACGGCGAAGTGCGGCTGCTGGCCGCCGTCCGCACCGGCTCGGGAGCGCCCGAAGGGCTGCGCCGGCTCACCGAGGACCGGCTGCTGGGCCGCCTCGAACTACCGCCCTTCACCCCCGCCGAGACGGCGGCCCTGCTCACGGCCGCACTCGGCGCCGTGGCCGACCGGACCGCCGCCCGGCTGCACGAAAGGGCACAGGGAAACCCCCTCCTGTTACGCGAGTTGGTGCTCGCGTCCGTCGACAGCGGCGAGCTGAGCCTGGAGGACGGCATCTGGGGGACCCCCTCCGGCCGGCTCCCCGGACCGCCCCCCGACCGCGTCGCCGACCTCGTGGAGAACCGCGTCGGCGGCTACGGCCAGGACCGGCCCGAGCTCCGGGAGGTGCTCGAACTGGTTGCTTTCGGCCAGCCGTTGGAAATCTCGCTGCTGCTCGGCATGGCGGACGCGGCGCTCGTCGAGGAGGCCGAGACGCGCGGACTGCTCGCCGTCGCCGACGAAGGACGGCGCACCTGCGTCCGCACCGCCCACCCCCTCTACGCCGAAGTGGCCGCCGCGCGCTGCCCCCGGGTACGGGCCCGGCGCCACCACCGGGCGCTGGTACGGGCGGTGGAGGCGGCCGGCGCCCGCCGCGCCGGGGACACGCTGCGGCTCGCCCAGTGGCGGCTGGCCGCCGGGATGACCGAGGACCCGGCACCGCTGCTGGCCGGAGCCCGGGACGCCTGGGCGGCCTACGACACCGCGGCGGCCGTACGCCTGGCCGGGGCGGCCCGCGACTGCGGAGGCGGCACGGAGTCGGCACTGCTCCTCGCGGAGGCGCTCAGCTGGGCCGAACGCTACGAGGAGGCCGAGCGGGTGCTCGGCGAATGCGCCGGGGAACCGATGAGCGACCTCCAGCGCGTGCGGCACGCCGTCCTGCGCGCCCACGGGCTCAGTTGGGGACTGCGCAGCTTCGCCGCGGCCGAACGGGTGCTGCTCGAAGCCGAGTCGGCGGTCGCCGACCCGGCGCTGCGGTGGGAGGCGGGAGCCCGCCGGGTGGCACTGATCGGCGCCCAGGGGGACTTCGGGGCCGCGCTGGAGCTGGCCGGAGGACTCCTCGTGGAACGCGTGGACACGCGGCGGACCGGGGCGCTGCTGACGACCACGGCCGTGGCGCACGCCTACACCGGCCGGCCCGAGGAGGCCCGCGGCGAGGTCCGCCGGGCCGGGGAACTCCTCGGCCGCGAACCCGCCGAGGTGCTGGCGCTGCGACTGGCGGAGTTCGCCGCCGAGTTCTGGGCCGGGCACCTCGACGGCGCCGACCGGGCCGCCGACGCCTTCGCGGAGCTGCTGCTGCGGCGCGGCGACTGGCCGGTGGCGGAACGCTCCGTGGACGCGCTCTACGGGGCGGTCCTGCTCTGGCGCGGCCGGCCCGGGCCCGCGCTGGCCCGCTTCCGGGCGGGCATCGCGGCACGCGGATCCGGGTACTACGACACCTCCCACCTCGGCGGCGCGGCGCACGCGGCGGCGCTCGCCGGGGACACGGCCCGGGCGGAGCGCTACCTCGCGGCCGCCGACCGGGGCGCGAGCGCCGCCCCCGTGGTCTTCGACCGCTGGACGGAGCTGGCCCGGCCCTGGGTGGCGGCGGCCGGGGGCCACGTGACGCGGGCCGTCGAACTGGCGCGGGGCGTCGCGCGGGGAGCGCGGGCGGCGGGCCTCACCGGATTCGAACTGCTCGCCCTCCACGACGCGGCCCGCCTCGGCGGGGTCGCCGGGGCCCGGACCGTCGCTGACCGGATGCGGGAGGTGGCCCCGGCGCACGAGGGCGCGCTGGCCACGGCGTGCGCCGCGCACGTGGAGGCCCTCGCCGGCCGCTCCGGGCCGGGACTGTGGGAGGCGGCACGGCAGTTCGAGGAACTGGGCTATGGGCTCTTCGCGGCCGAGGCGGCGGCGGGGGCGGCCCGGGTCGCCGTGGACGCGATGGCCGCCCGGGCGGCCGCGGCCCGGGCCCATGCGCTGGCCGCGCGCTGTACGGGGCTGTCGGCGTCGGCCGTCCCGGCGCTGGCGGGGCTCGCCGCGCCGGGGCTCACGCCGCGGGAACGCGAGATCGCTGCGCTGGCGGCGCGGGGGCTGGCGTCCCGGGCGATCGCGGGGCGGCTGAGTCTGTCGCCGCGCACCGTGGACAACCACCTGACGAGCATCTACGCGAAGCTCGGCATCCCGGGGCGCTCGGACCTGGCGGCGGTGCTCGCGCCGTAGCCCGGCCTCGGGGGGTGGAAGTCCCCTACCCACCCTTCGCCCGTTCCCCGGG
>NZ_JBSGXB010000277.1:0-10377 GCF_053609185.1 Streptomyces sp. NPDC054956
CGGGCGGCGGCCCGCACGGCCCCGCCGCAGGGGCTGGAAAATCCCCCCCGGCCGGCGTTTGAGGCGCGGGGTCCGGGGCGGAGCCCCAGGGGCCTCGGGCGCAGCCCGGGCCCGGCGGGTCAGGGCGGAGCCCTGGGAACGGGGGAAGGGCGGGTAGGGGACCAGCGCCGCAGGCCCCACCCCCCCGCACCGGCGTGCGGAAACGCCGACGGCCCGGACCCCCCGTCAGGGGACCCGGGCCGCAGGAAGTGCCGCGCGCCGCGTCAGAGAACGTCGGCCGCGATGTTCTCCGCCACCCGCTCCAGCAGCGGCCCCGCGTTCGGGATGGACACCGCCGGGTCCGGCTCGAGGTCGGTCAGCGGATAGGCCCGCCGGATCCCGGCCGCCGAAAGCGCCTCCTGCGTGAGCAACAGCCGGCCGCAGACCGCGACGACCGGCTTGCCCGCCGCGCGCGCCGCCGCGGCGACACCGGCCGGAGCCTTGCCGTGCAGGGTCTGCTCGTCGAGCGAGCCCTCGCCGGTGATGACCAGCGTCGCCCGCTCCAGCGCCGGCGCGAAGCCGAGCACCTCGAGCATCAGCTCGATGCCGGGACGGAACGACGCACCGAGCAGCAGCGCCCCGTAGCCGATGCCGCCCGCGCCACCCGCGCCGGGCGAGACCGCGGCCTCCGCGGCCAGCGAGCCGATCGACTTCTCCAGGACCACCGCGAAGTGCGCCAGCGCCGCGTCCAGCGTCGCCACGTCCTCGGGCGACGCCCCCTTCTGCGGGCCGTAGACCGCCGGAGCGCCCTTCGGACCCGTCAGAGGGTTGTCCACGTCGCTCGCGAGGACGAAGTCGACCTCCTTGATGCGGGGGTCGATGCCCGACAGGTCGGCCGAGGCCAGACCCGCCAGCGCGCCGCCGCCCGGACCGACCGGTTCACCGTTCGCATCCAGGAACACCGCGCCCAGCGCCGCGAGCATGCCCGCGCCGCCGTCGGTGGTGGCGCTGCCGCCCACACCGAAGACGATCGAGCGCGCTCCCGCGTCGAGTGCGGCCTTCAGCAGTTCGCCGGAGCCGTAGGTGGTCGCCGTCAGCGGGGCGAAGACACCCGCCGGCAGCAGCTGGAGGCCGGAGGCCTCCGCCATCTCGACCACCGCGGTGCCCTCGCGCAGTGCGAAAGCGGCCGTGACCTGGTCACCGAGCGGTCCGGTGACCCGTACCTCCCGGCGTTCGAAACCGGCCGCCACAGCGGCCGCGACCGTACCGTCGCCGCCGTCCGCGACGGGGAGGGTCTCGATCTCCACGCCCGGTACGGCCTTGCGAAGGCCGGCCGTCACCCGCTCCGCGACCTGAACGGCCGTGAGCGAGCCCTTGAATTTGTCCGCGGCGATGAGCACGCGCGCGGTCTCAGTTACTGCTCCGTCCGTCACCTTGCTAATCCCTTGCTATCGAACAGTGCAGTCGCGCCACCCATGAGCCTATCCGGAGGATCCTCCTATGCCCATGGGTGGCCTGGGCCACACCCGGCGCGGCATACGACTAAATCGGTATATACGCCTGCATAGTGTGGCCGCATGAGCACGGATTCACTGGAACAGCCACGTCCGGATTCCCCAGGTGGGGGGTCCGCAGGGCCGGATGACGGCACTCCCGACCGCACCGTCGTCACCATCGGAGTGATCTCCGTCCTGGCCGTCGTCGCCTGGGCGGCGCTCGGCAAGAGCTCCTTCGACTCGGCGTCGAGCACCGCGCTGGCCTGGGTGCTGAACAACTTCGCGTGGCTGTTCGTGATCGCCGCCGACGTGTTCCTCGTCATGTGCGTCGTGCTCGCGATCAGCCGGTTCGGCCGGATCCGCCTCGGCAAGGACGACTCGGAACCCGAGTTCACGAACCTCGCGTGGATCGCGATGATGTTCAGCGCGGGCATGGGCATCGGCCTGATGTTCTACGGGGTGGGGGAGCCGCTCACCCACTACCTGAACCCGCCGCCCGCCAGCGGAGCCGCCCCCGGAACCGGGGACGCGGCCCGCGCCGCACTCGACTACTCCTTCTTCCACTGGACCCTGACCCCGTGGGCGATCTACGGGATCGCCGGCCTCGCCCTCGCCTACGCGACCTTCCGCAAGGGCCGCGGCAACCGGCTCAGCTCCGCCTTCGTCCCGCTGATGGGCGAGGAGCGGGCCAACGGCTGGCAGGGCAAGGCCATCGACCTGCTCGCCGTGTTCGCGACCGTCTTCGGCACCGCCACCAGCCTCGGCCTCGGCGCGCTCCAGGTCTCCAAGGGCCTCAACATCACCACCGGGATCGAAGACTCGACCACCGTCGAGCTGATCATCATCGTCTCCCTCTCCGCCGCCTTCGTGCTCTCCGCCTTCTCCGGCCTGCACAAGGGCGTCAAATGGCTCAGCACGATCAACATCGTCCTCGCCGCGGCCCTGATGCTCTTCGTCTTCGTCCTGGGACCGACCGTCTACGTCCTCGACGTGATCCCGGCGAGCGTCGGCAGCTACCTGCACGACCTGCTCCCCATGGCCACCCGTACCGGCGCCTTCACCGACAGCGCGTGGCTCGGCGCGTGGACCATCTTCTACTGGGCCTGGTGGCTCTCCTGGGCGCCGTTCGTCGGCACCTTCATCGCCCGGATCTCGCGCGGCCGCACCATCCGCGAGTTCCTCATCGGCGTCCTCCTGGTCCCCAGCGGCGCCACCGTGATCTGGTTCTGCGTCATGGGCGGCACCGCGATCCGCCTCGACTCCACCGGTGTCGCCGACATGGCCTCCAAGGTCAAGGAGGGCACCGAGGCCTCGCTGTTCGCGATGCTCGACGCGCTCCCGCTCGGCTCGCTCACCTCGTGGATCGCGATGGCCCTGGTGATGACGTACTTCGTCACCAGCGCCGACTCCGCCTCCCTCGTGATGGGCTCGCTCACCAGCCGGGGCTCCCTGCACCCGCCGACCTGGCTCGTCGTCACCTGGGGCGTGCTGATGGCCGCGGTGGCCGCCGTACTCCTCGTCGCGGGCGGCCTGAAGTCCCTCCAGACGGCCACCATCCTGGTCGCGCTGCCGTTCGTGATCGTCATGCTGCTGCTCTGCTGGGCCCTGGTGAAGGAACTGCGCGAGGACCCGGGTGCGGGACCCGTCCGCCACCACGCCCTGCACGGGCTGCGCGACGCGGTCAAGGCCATGGTCGGCGACGCCATCACCGAGCAGGGACCGGCCCGCCACCCCCGGCTGCGGCGCGTCGCGGAGTCGAGGAACCGCGACCGCGACGACTCCCCGGGCGACCCGGGAACCGGGCAGGGCTGACCCGCCGTCCGCTCCGCCGGTTCCACCGGATCGACCGAGCACGCGAAAGGGCCCCGGCACTCGGCCGGGGCCCTTCCTCGTTCACGTGCGGTCAGCCGGTCAGCGGAGCTCGTAGACGGCGACCTGCTCATTGTCGAACACCTTCGTGGCGAGCTCTCCCAGACGCGGGGACTCGTGCCCCGACGGACGGTGCACCACCACGTAGCGCACGTGGTACTCGTCGTGCAGCCGGCGCAGGATCTCCTCCGTCGGGCGGTACACGGCGCTCTCGTTGAGCTCGAACAGTGCCTGGTCCCAGAACGGGCCCAGGTAGGAGACACCGCCCTTGGTCTTCGCCACCATCCGGGGCGCGTACGCCCAGCCCTCGATCAGCACCGACCGCTCGGAGTAGGCGCTGAGCCACCAGGAGCGGGTGTTCTCGCACTTGGCGCCGCGGGTGTAGTTGTCGAACTCCCAGCAGTGGCTGTTGGTGGCCAGGATGTCCTCGGGGTCGCTGTGCGCGCGGACCCAGCGGGCCGCCTTCACCTGCGAGGCGGGCTGGGTCCAGGTGCTGTCCCAGATCTGCTGCTTGGACTGCAGGACGTCGTGGAAGACGCCCGGCGCACCCGCGGCGAGGACCGCGGTCAGCAGCACCATGCCGCCCCGGCCGCGCAGCGCGGGCCACACCCGGCCGCCGGCCCACCACAGGAGGCCGCCGACCAGCGCGATCACGGCCAGCACCGCGGCCGTCACCGCCACGGGCAGCAGGAAGTGGTACGGCTTGTGCGTCTGGTCGTGCACGAACGTGCGCAGGACGTAGGCGTTCCACTCGGCCGAGTAGCGGTAGAGCGCCCAGGTGAGTAGGGCGACGGAGGCCACCGTGGCCACGGCGAGCGCCGCCTTCGCCCGGCGGGGCAGCGCGGCGCGTTCGAACGCCTCGCAGAAGCCCCAGGCCGAGAGGATCGCCCCGAAGGGCAGCGCGGCCATGGTGAAGTAGCTGGCGTTGTAGCCCTTGACGACCAGGTAGGCGCAGGGACCCGCCACGGCGGAACCCAGCAGGAACCACTGGATGGGGTCCAGCTTGAACTTCCGGCGCCAGATCAGCGGGAACATGCCGACCGTCTTGAGCTGGTGGGTCAGCACGAAGACGGCCACCGACGTCACGATGAGCACGGCCTTGAGCAGCGAGGAGTGGCCGTGGGACGGGTCGAACCAGAAGTCGTTGAAATTGCCCAGCAGGACGATCTGCAGGCCGTAGGTCTCGAACCTGAAGATCACCGCCGTCGCGAAGAACAGGGCCCCGACGAGCGCCCCGACGAGCCCGACCACGGTCCACGGGACGCGCCGGTTCGCGATCAGCACCACGAGGCCGGCGACCGCCAGGCCGGCGAGGGTGACGGGCAGCGAACTGGCCTTGGCCGCGCTGGAGGCCAGCGCGAACATGGCGACCAGGACGAAGACCCCGCGGCCGAACCGGGGGGCCGGATTGTCCTGCTCGCCGGCGCCGGTCATGCGCAGCCGGCGCAGCGCCTCGCCGACGACGCCCAGCAGGGCGATCAGCAGCGGCTGGCTGTACGTGTAGGACTGGCTCGACCAGTACATCAGCCGCAGCGACGGGGCACCGAAGAACCAGGTGTTCACGTTGTTCGGGTAGACCGCCGTGAACTCGGTGATCACGAAGAGCAGGGCGGCGGCCAGCGGGCCGGCCCAGGCGCGGCCGGTGAGCCGCCGGGCCACCACGACGACGAGTACGACGGCGAGCGCGGCGAGCGCCGGGACCATGAGCCGTGTCTGGATCACCGGCAGGTCGACGTGCCCGACCAGGGAGCTCATCCCCATGTGGGCGAAGGAGAACCAGTGGTAGTTCAGGGGTTCGCCGGCGGCCTGCGGGAAGGTCAGCGGGACGTTCTGCTTCGCGTTCGCGGCGAGCGACAGCATGTAGGGCAGGTCGGCGAAGATCCGCGAGGACTCCGTGTCGGACAGCACGGGGTACTTCGACAGGAAGTCCTCGTAGAAGTACCAACTGGTGAACATGACCAGCCCGGAGACCGTCCAGGACCAGCGCAGGGAGGTGCGGGCGTAGCCGCGCGGCCGCCAGTGCCGGCGCAGTGCCGGTACCGCGACGAAGGGGATCACCACGGCGAGCGGCCAGGCGGTGGCGTACGACTGGAGCCCGAGGGAGACCACGACGAACCAGGCGACCAGCTCCAGCACGAGGCCGGTGGCGGCGCCGTACGCCAGGTCCTCGAGCAGTGTGTACGGCCGTCGCCGCAGCGCCCGGAACACCAGGGTGCCCGGGAGCATGACGCCCCAGAGCGCGTAACCGGTGTACCGGGCGATGTCGTTCGGCGAGGTGTCGGAGAGCAGCAGCAGCGCGACGAGGAGGAGGTATGCGGTGACGCCCGGCAGGAAGCGCCAGAACCGGTGCGCCAGGGGCTGCTCGGTTCCGTCCGCCGGGTTCGCGGCCCCGGCCCGTGCGGCCGGGGCCGACGGTCGTGAGGCGGCGTATTCAGTTGTGTCCATACCGTGGGTTCTTCCTGTCGGCTGTGCGTCGGCCGGGCGTGGGCTCAGGCCGCGTACTCGGAGTTCCTGGCGCCGTGGGTGGTGTTCTCCTGCTCGGCCGAGTCGTAGCCGACGAAGTAGGCGGGCCGGGCCTGGACGGCCGAGTAGATCCGTCCTATGTACTCGCCGAGCAGGCCGACGCAGACGAGCTGGACGCCGCCGAGGAACACCATGCCGATGAACAGCGAGGCCCAGCCGGGGACGGTCGAGCCGAGGGCGTACTGGACGGCGGTGTAGACCCCGAGGAAGAAGCAGACCACGAAGCTGAGCAGGCCGAGCCAGGTGGCGAGCCGCAGCGGGGCCGCCGAGAAGTTCGTGATGCTGTCGATGGCGAGGCGCACCATCTTGGACAGCGGGTAGTGCGTCTCGCCCGCGACCCGCTCCTCGCGGACGTAGACGACCTCGCCGCTGCTGAAGCCGAGCCACGGCACGAGCAGCCGGTAGACCGGCTGGTGCTCGGGCAGGGACTTCAGGGCGTCGACGGCGGCACGGCTCAGGAGGCGGAAGTCGCCGGCCTGGTTGGGCATGTTCTTGCCGACGAGCTTGCGCATCAGCCAGTAGTACGCGCCGGCCGTGCGCCGCTTGAAGAAGGTGTCGGTGCCGCGGTCGCCGCGGACGCCGTAGACGATGTCCAGGTCCTTGTCGCGGGCCAGCTCGTACATCTCGACGATCTTCTCCGGCGGGTCCTGGAGATCGGCGTCGATGCTGACGACGTACTCGCCGTAGGCGCGGTGGATGCCGGCGGTCAGTGCGGCCTGGTGTCCGGAGTTGCGGGCGAAGCGCACGATGCGCAGCTCGGGCCAGTCCTGGCGGATCTTCTGCATGATCACCGGGGTGGCGTCCGTGGAGCCGTCGTCGATGCCGACGACCTCGTAGCTGATGCCCATCCCGTCCAGGATCGGACGCAGTCGGGCCACCGTGAGCGGCAGCGCTTCCTGCTCGTTGTAGATCGGGATGACGACCGACAACACGGGAACGGGGTGGTTGACCTCGTTGTGCGTCGAGGCTGCTGCGTTGTGCATGGGTGGTCGCCTGTCCCCAAAACTTGAGAGCGTAAAGACCCTGGCGAGAGCGCCGAGGATCTGACCGGGTGTGAACTGGCCGATCGGAAGCTGTGCGGCCGGGCCGGACGGTCGGCCAGAATATCATCTTGACCGACCGGTAAATCGACCGTCTGTGCGTTCCCGGCGGCCGCCCGGGGCCTTGGTGCGCGGGGCCCGCGGACTCCTCCCGCCGCCCCGGAGCGCCTGGGTAGGGTGGCCGCGTGACCACCACGGATGACTACGCCACCTACATCGCGAGCCTGCCCCGGGTGCTGGCCGGCGCGGCCGCCCTGTACCGGGACGCCGAGGGCCGGGTGCTCCTGGTCGAGCCCAATTACCGGGAGGGCTGGGCCCTTCCCGGCGGCACCATCGAGTCCGACGAGGGGGAGTCCCCGCGCACGGCCGCCCGCCGCGAGAGCGCCGAGGAGATCGGCATCGATGTGCCGCTCGGCCGGCTGCTCGCCGTGGACTGGAGCCTCGGCCCGGGCCGGCCCCCGCTCGTCGCCTACCTCTACGACGGCGGCGTGCTCGACGCCGGGCAGCTCGCCTCCGTCAAGCTCCAGGAGGAGGAGCTCGTCTCCTGGCGGCTGGTGGATCCGGCCGAGCTGACGGACTATCTGCCGGGTTCGCTCGGCCGTCGCGCCGAGGAGGCGTACCGGGTGCTGCGGTCCGGCGAGAGCACGGCCGAGCTGGAGAACGGGCGCCGGCCGCAGGCCTCGTAACCCTCGGTCCCGGGACCCGCGCCCACCCGCCCCGCTCGTTATTTCGCGCCTACACCGGGCAGGACAGAATTCAGCAGATGATCACGATGTACGCCTGGCCCAGCACCGCCGACGGGCCCGACGCCCTGCCCATGGTCCACTTCACCACCGATCAGCAGGCCGGCGGCGAGGTCACCCCCGACGGGGTGCCGGTCTGGATGTTCGACACCGCGATCCGCGACGGCGGCTGGGCCCTGTTCACCGATTTCGAGGCCTGGTCCGTGCCGGCTGCCGGATGGCAGGCCTTCTACCGCCGCGAGGACGACGTCCTCGCCGTCACCGGGCCCGGCTCCTGCGAGGGCTGGTACCAGGGCGGCCTCGGCGCCGACGCGGAGTGGGTGGGAGCGGCCGCGGCCCAGCAGAGCGTGGTCCTGCTCGCGGCCCCCGTCCAGCACCCGTCCCTGTACGCCTACGCCGTCGAGGCCGGGGCGGCCTTCGCCCTCCTGGTCCCGCTGGTCGTCGTCTAGCCGGTCGTCGTCCGGCCGACGCGGCCCGGCAGGAACCGCGCGTCAGAGCTGCTCGGCCCCGGACTCGAAGGCGAGCAGGCGCACCTTGCGGTCGATGCCGCCGCCGTAGCCGGTCATGGAGCCGGACGCCCCGATCACGCGGTGGCACGGCACGATGATGCCGACCGGGTTCTTCCCGTTGGCCAGGCCCACCGCGCGCGACGCGTTCGGCTTGCCGAGCTTCGCCGCCAGCTCCCCGTACGACCAGGTCTGCCCGTAGGGGATGCGCACGAGCTGCTCCCACACGCTGCGCTGGAAGTCGGTGCCCTCCAGCCGGACCGGCACGTCGAACTCGGTGAGCTCCCCGGCGAAGTACGCGGTCAGCTGCCGCACCACCTCGGGGAAGGGCTCCTCGCCGGCCGCGACCCGCTCGCCGAAGGACTCCTCGGCCGGCCGGTGGCGCTGCCCGGTCATGTAGAGCCCGCTCAGGACGCCGTCGGTGGCGACGAGGGTGAGCGGCCCGTAGGGGCTGTCGACGACGGTGTGCTGCTTGCTGCTGGTCTTGCTGCTGGACATGGTCCTCGTACTCCTCGGAGGTCAGGCGGGCAGGAAGTTGACGGCGTGGTCCTCGGTGGCCCACAGGTACTGCACGGCGTACGCGCGCCAGGGCCGCCAGTGCGCCGCGCGGGCGGTCAGGGCGGCGGGCGTGGACGGCAGCCCGAGCGATTTCGCGGCCCGGCGGATCCCCAGGTCGGAGGGGATGAAGGCGTCCGGGTCGCCCAGCGCCCGCATCGCGATGATCTCGGTGGTCCACGGCCCGAACCCGGGCAGCGCGGCCAGCCGCGCACGGGCGCTGTCCCAGTCGCTGTCGGCGGAGAGCCCGATCGACCCGTCGGCGAGCGCCGAGACGAGCGTGGTCAGGGTGGTGCGCCGGCTGACCGGCAGGGCCAGGGACTGCGGGTCGAGCCCGGCCAGGGCCTGCGAGGACGGGAACAGGTGCGTCAGCCCGCCCTCGGGATCGGGGTCCGTCACCGGCTCGCCGAGGGCGTTCACCAGACGGGCCGCGTGCGTACGGGCCGCCGCGGTGGACACCTGCTGGCCGAGGACCGCCCGTACGGCGAACTCCTCCGCGTCGACCGTACGGGGCACCCGGCGCCCGGGGGCCTTGTCCACGAGCGGGGCCAGCAGCGGATCGGCGCGCAGCTGCTCGTCGACGGCCTCGGGATCGGCGTCGAGGTCCAGGAGCCGGCGGCAGCGGCTGATGGCGATCGTGAGGTCGCGCAGGTCGGTGAGGGCGAGCCGGCAGGCGATGTGGTCGGGCTGCGGGGTGAGCGCGACGACGCCGGTGCCGTACGGGAGCCGGAGCGTGCGGCGGTACGCGCCCGCCCGCCACTCCTCGACCCCCGGGACGGCGGTCGCGGCGAGGTGGCCGAAGAGGTTGGAGGGGTTCAGCGGGGCGCGGAAGGGGAGCCGCAGGCTGATGGTGCCGGGCACCTGGGCCCCGGCTTGCCGCGCGCTCCTCCCGGCCCTGGTCCGCAGCTCGCTCGGGGCCAGGGCGAAGACCTCGCGGACGGTGTCGTTGAAGGTCCGGATCGAGGAGAACCCGGCGGCGAAGGCGATGTCGCCCATCGGGAGCCCGGAGGTCTCGATCAGCAGCCGGGCGGTCTGGGCGCGCTGGGCGCGGGCGAGGGCGAGCGGCCCGGCCCCGAGCTCGGCGTTGAGCTGGCGCTCCACCTGGCGGGAGGAGTACCCGAGCCGGGCGGCCAGCCCCGGAACGCCCTCCCGGTCGACGACGCCGTCCTGGATGAGGCGCATGGCGCGGGCGACGGCGTCGGCGCGGGCGTTCCACTCGGGGGAGCCGGGGGAGGTGTCGGGCCGGCAGCGCTTGCAGGCCCGGTACCCGCTCTGCTGGCAGGCGGCGGCGCTGGGCAGGAAGGTCATGTTCTCGACCTTGGGCGGTACGGCGGGGCAGCTGGGCCGGCAGTAGATCCCGGTGGTCCTGACGGCGGTGAAGAACCACCCGTCGAAGCGGGCGTCCTTCGACTGGACGGCCCGCACACATCGCTCGGTGTCGGTGTACATGCCCCCATCCTCCCGGCGGACGGCTCCCCGAGCTGGCGATTTTCCGACACCAAGCCTATCCACCGTCCGTGGCTTCCCCTCCCCGCGGACCGGCCCGCCGGCCCGCCGGTCCGTCGCCCCGCAGCCCCGCCTGCCCCGCCGGAGGTGCGGGGTGCCGCTGCGCGGAGCCGGAGTCCCCTCCCCGCCCTTCCCCCGTTCCCAGGGCACTGCCCTGACC
>NZ_JBSGXB010000278.1:0-10362 GCF_053609185.1 Streptomyces sp. NPDC054956
GCGCTGAGGGAGGCGCCCTTCGTCCCGCGCCTGGTCCTTCCCTCCCCCAACGGCTCCTCGATCGCCGCGGCGGCCGGCGGGTCGACGGTGGTCGCGGGCTGCCTGCGCAACGCGGCGGCGGTGGCCCGTTGGCTCCACCGGCACGGCTACGGGACGCTCGACCGCCCGGTCGCGGTCATCGCCTCCGGCGAGCGCTGGCCCGACGGCAGCCTGCGTCCCGCGCTGGAGGACCTGCTCGGCGCCGGAGCGGTGCTCTCGGCGCTGCGCGGGCTCGGTGGGGGCCCGCTGTCCCCCGAGGCCTCCGTCGCGGCCGACTGCTTCGAGGCGACGCCGGACGTGGTCGCCGCGGTCACCGGCTGCGCCTCGGGCCGGGAGCTCGCGGACGGCGGCTTCGCGGGCGACGTGGCCGTCGCGACCGAGCTGGACGCCTGCGGGATCGTTCCGCTCCTCACCGACGGGGCTTTCACGGCGGCCGCTTGACCCGGGCCGGAGCCTTCGCCCGCCGCGCTACCAGCGCAGCGGGAGGCGGCTCACTCCGCGCATCAGGCTTCCCGTCAGCCAGATCGGCGGGCCCGCCTCCGGGTCCTCGGCGAGGTCCGGGAAGCGTTCGAGCAGGGAGCGGACCGCGATGCGGCCCTCCATGCGGGCCAGCGGGGCGCCGATGCAGAAGTGGAGGCCGTGGCCGAAGGCCAGGTGGCCCTGCGGGGCGCGGCGGATGTCGAAGGTGTCGGGCTGCGGGAAGCGCGCGGGGTCGCGGTCGGCGCCGGCCAGGGAGACGAGGACGGTCGCCCCGGCCGGGATGGTGGTGCCGCCCAGCTCCAGGGCCTCGCGGGCGTAGCGGTAGGTGGAGTGCTGCACCGGGCCGTCGTAGCGGAGCATCTCCTCGACCGCCCCGTCGAGGAGTCCGTCGAAGTCTGCGCGGAGCGCCGCCAGTTGATCGGGGTGGGCGAGCAGGGCCCGTACGCCGTTGGAGATGAGGTTGACGGTGGTCTCGTGGCCCGCGATCAGCAACAGGAAGGCCATTCCGATCACTTCGTCGGAGGAGAGCGAATCGCCTTCCTCGTCGCGGGTCCGGATCAGAGCGCTCAGCAGGTCCTCGCCGGGCTCCTTGGCCTTGGCCTCGATGAGTTCGCCGAGGTAGGCCCCGAGTTGCTGGTGGGCGGTGTTGTCCGGGGCGCCGGGGATGGGGGCGACGACCGCGTTGGACC
Source organism: Streptomyces sp. NPDC054956 (assembly GCF_053609185.1). Taxonomy (NCBI): domain Bacteria; kingdom Bacillati; phylum Actinomycetota; class Actinomycetes; order Kitasatosporales; family Streptomycetaceae; genus Streptomyces; species Streptomyces sp. NPDC054956. The sequence continues at coordinate 1,209 of NZ_JBSGXB010000278.1, forward strand.
AGTAGCGGAAGCGTGCGCGGTCCAGATCGGGAACGCCGAGCAGTTCGCAGATCACGGTCATCGGAAGCGGGAACGCGAGGGCGTTGATCAGGTCGCCGGTGCGCTCCGGCCGGGCAGCCATCGCGTCGAGCAGCTCGTCGGTGATCTGCTGGACGCGGGCCCGCATGCCCTCCATGCGGCGGGCGGTGAACTCCCGTGCGACCAGCTTGCGCAGCCGGGTGTGGTGCGGCGGGTCGGATTCCAGCATGTTGGCGTTCACCGCGGTGGCGAGGGCGTCCGGGAAATGGCCCGAACTGCGCCAGTCCTTGGACAGGGCGGGGTGGTTGAGTGCCTGGCGCGCCTCTTCGTGGCCGACGACGAGCCAGCTCGGCTCGTACTCGCCGGCCGTGACGATGACTTGGTGGACGGGCCCCGCCTGGCGCAGTCTCGCGTAGTAGGGGTACGGGTCGGCGTTGAAGTCCTCGGCGCTGGCACTGATGTCCACAACTGGCATCGGACCACGGTAGATCAGCGGCCGGAACAGGGAGAGGGCGGTTTCCGGACACTCTGGGACGCCCCGGCGATCACGGTAGTCTGCGGGCCTTCGCCATACGAGAAGGGGGACGGCCATGACGACCGCACGCGAGGTAGTCCGGACATCCGTGGAGATCGTCACGCGGGACGGCACCGCCGACGCCTATCTGGCCCGGCCCGACGGCGACGGCACGTATCCGGGGGTCCTGCTGTACATGAACGCGCTGGGGGTCCGCCCCCACATCAAGTCGATGGCGGACCGGATCGCCGCGGCCGGATACGTCGTGCTGCTGCCCAACCTCTTCTACCGGCACGGGCGTACGCCGGTCTTCGAACTCCCCGAGTTCGTCGACTTCGAGCGGCAGCCGGAGCTCTTCGACCGGGTGGGTCCGGTCCTCGACTCGCTGACGCCCGAGCTCGCGATGCGCGACGCCGAGGGGTACCTGGACTGGTTCGCGGGGTTCCCCGGCGCGGCCGGGGGCCCGGTGGCGATCACGGGTTACTGCCTGGGCGCCCGGCTGGCCCTGCTCACGGCGGGCACGTACCCCCAGCGGGTGGCGGCCGCGGCCGGTTTCCACGGCGGGTTCCTGGCCACCGGGGCGGCGGACAGCCCGCACCTGCTCGCGGACCGGGTGACGGCGGAGCTGTACTTCGGCCACGCGGACCGGGACCCGTCGCTGCCCGCCGAGCAGATCGACCGGCTGGAGAAGGCCCTCACCGAAGCCGGCGTCCGCCACGGTGCCGAGGTGTACGAGGGCGCCCCGCACGGCTACACCCTGGCCGACACGTCCTCGTACGACGCGGCCGGCGACGAGCGCCACTGGGCGGCGCTGTTCGCGCTGCTGGGCCGTACGTTCTGACGCGGGAAGGGCGGGGAGGCATCGTGAATGCCTCCCCGCCCGACCGTTCCACGGGTGGTGCGAGCGCTGCGGGGCGCCGCAGTACTACAGGTGGCGCGGCCCTACGGTGCTGCGGCCGTCACCCGCACTGGCCGGACCGGGGTCCGGTGACGGTGGTGCCGCTGACGTGCGGCGCCGGTTCGTTGGCCTCGCAGCGCAGCGGGCCGACGACCCGGTCGGCCGAGAACTCGACGCCTCCGGTGTTGGCCTCCAGCGAGACCGGACCGGTGAGGGCGTTGCCCTGGCAGTCCGCCGCCCCCGGGCCGGCGGCCGGATCCGAGCCGATGAGCACGGATCCGCCGGTGCCGCGGACGGAGAGGGGGCCGGTGACCGTCGATCCGCAGACGGAGACGGCGAGCGCCCCGTCGGCGGACACCGGGCCGGTGATCTGCCCGTTCGACACGGACAGCGCGCCGCCGGGCCGGACGGTGACCGGGCCGCTCTGGCTGCCGCCGGAGGCGATGCAGACCGACTGCCCGGCGCCCACGGTCAGCGGCCCCCGGGACGCCGTCGTGATGCAGGGTCGGCTGAACCCGACGGTGATGTCGGCCGGTTGGTCCGTGACGCTGCCCGTGTGGTCGGCGTCCGGGGTGTACGAGGCGCTGATCCGATGGGTGCCGGGACGCAGGGCGCTCGTGGTGAAGCGGGCTCGTCCGGCGTCGAGCGGCACGGTCGCGAGCGGGGTGGTCCCGTCCGTGAAGGTGACGCTGCCCGCCGGGGTGCCGGCGGCCGGGTTCGCGGAGTCCACGGTCGCGGTCAGGGCGACGGAGTGCCCGAACAGCGGTGTGGTGGTGTCCGCGGTGAGCGTGGTGGACGTCCCGTAGCGGAACGAGAGCACGGCCTTGCCGTTGCCGTGCCGGACGCCCGCCACCAGGGCGGCTTCGGAGACGCCGGCCGCGGCCTCGGCCGCGTGGCCGCTGCCGCCGCCACCGCCCGCGCCGTACAGGTTGCCGGGGTTGCCGCCGCCGGAGCCGCCGCCACCGCCCTTCCAGCCGCCGCCACCGCCGCCGCCACCGTTGCCTCCGCGGCCGCCGTTGCCTCCGGTGCCGCCGCTGCCCGGGTTGGGTTGGCCGGTGTACTGGTCGATGTCGCTCCCGTTGCCGCCCGGTCCGCCGACCGGGTTGGTACGGGTGCCGGTGCCGTGCGCGGTCTGGGTACCGCCGGTGCCGCCGGCGCCGGAGCCCTCGGGGCCGCCGCCCTGGCCGCCGTTCTCACCGGCGGGGCCGCCGCCGTTGCCGCCGCGCAGCAGGGGGCCGCCGTTGCCGGCGCCTCCCCCGCCACCGGCCACCAGGATCCGGTCGGCCGGGCCGAAGGCGCCGGTGCGCAGGTCGGTGGCGCCGCCGCCGGAGCCGCCGCCTCCGTGGGCACCGCCGCCGCCGGTGCCGTGGCCGAAGCCGCCGGGCCGGGCGTACTCGCCGTGCCGGGAGGTGCCGGAGCTGCCGACGGCGCCCCGGGTGATCTGGACGGCCTGGCCGGGGGTGACGGCCAGGGTCGCGCGGGTGTGGCCGCCGAGGCCGCCGGGGGCGCCCTCGTTCGGCGGGTTCGGGGAGACGAAGCCGGCCGCGCTGCCGCCTTCGGCTCCGTACAGGTCGACGGTGAGGGCGCTCACCCCGGCGGGCACGGTGAACACGTCGGTGCCGGCGCTGTCGTACGTACAGGCGGGCGGGGATGCGGTGAAGACGGCCGCCGGGCCGCAGGGTCCGGCCGTTTCCGCGGGGTCGGCGGACGCGGTGAGCGGCGCCACCAGGGCGGCGAGGAGGCCGGCCGCACCGAGGACGAGCGCCGTCCGCGAGGCGGGCGTTCTGAATCGGGTCATGTTCCTGGTCTTCTTCGTGGTGCTCGTCGTAGTGCTCGTCGTGGTGTTCTCAGCGGTGGTCACGGGGCATCTCGGACGCCGTCGTCGGCGCACAGCGCCCACGCTTCGGAGTAGGTGCTGGGCGAGCTGCCGCCGCCGGTGTGGGTGGAGGCCGTCCAGGAGGAGGCCGTGGTGGTCCCGTCCGAAACCGGGGTGCCGCCGGAGTTGCTGGGATAGCTGCCGTTGAGGTGGTCGCCGGGCGAACCGGGGCCGGTGAAGTCGGTGGTGGTGACGCTGCCGCCGCTGATGGCCGCGCCTCCGCTGACGAGCTTTCCGTCGTTGCCGCCGCAGCCGGCCGTGACGGTCGTGCCCGAAGTGGCCGAGGTCGGGCCGCTCACCTCGGCGAAGCGGACCTTGACGGTGGTTCCGCTGATGTCGATGTTGTTGCCGCTGCAGATCGCGTAGGCGTACGTCACGTTGTCGGTGCCGCCGCCACCGCCGTTCCAGCCGACCGCGGTCCAGGAGTCGGGGTTCGTCTCGCCGTCGGCGGCCGCCTTCTGGCCGTAGTCGTGCCCGGCGTTGTTGAACGTGGGGAACGAGGCGATCGGCTTGAGGCTGCCGACGTCCGCGGGCGTGATGCGGGCGCCGCCGCCGAGGAGGCGGGTGTTCGCCGGGCAGGTGGCGGTGACGAGACCCACCGTGGAGGCCGAGGTGGGGCCGGAGATCTTGTTCATCACCACCTGGGTGTGGTTGATCAGGTTGCTGGTGAAGCACATCGCGTAAGGAGTGCTGGAGAACGAGGCGTTCACCGCTCCCCCGCTGCCGCCGATGCCGAGCCAGTGCGTCACGTCGGTGCCGACGACGCCGGTCGAGCCGATGTACTCGGTGCTGCCGTCGGGGCTGGGCGAAGTGCCGTTCACCTTGTTGCCGTTCGAGGACGAACCGGTACCGATGGCCTGGTTGATCCCGCCGCCGGAAATGAGGCCGCCGGAGCAGTCCGCGTGGGTGGAGATCTCGGAGAAGGCCGATGCGGGTCCGGAGGTCGCCCCCGGAGTCTTCACCGTCACGCCGACGGTGTTGGCGTAGGCCGATCCCGGCACCAAAAGGGCCAGGAGGGCGCCGATGACCAGTGACTTCCCTGCGACGGCAGGCCGCAGAACGGTCTTTGGCATTAAATCTTCTCCCTCATCCAGAGTCGCGCATGCGGACTGTAACAGCCCTTTTGCCATGCATCTACGGCGTGAACCGACCGTCTCACCTGGCAGATGGGGAGCTTCTCTCGCCCGGGTCGGCGACCTGTACCTTTCAGCTCCGCCGAAAGGAATGATCGAAAACATTCGATGGACCCGGGCACTCGGTACGGGCGAGAGTCGAGGCACACCCCCCAGCCCCCAACTCCCTTGCCCACAAGGAAAGAAGGCCTCGACCGTGCAGCACACGACCACCGATCTCGGCGCCGCCCCCTACGTCTCGGGCGACCCGTACGCCGACTACCGGGGAGCGGTCTTCCCCTTCTCCCACCTCACCGATCTCGCCGACCGCCGGCTCGGGGCGGCGGTCGTCGCCGCCAACGACGAGTTCTTCGCGGAGCGGGAGAACCTCCTGCTCCGCACGCCGGCCGTCTTCGACGTCCACCACTACGGCAACAAGGGCAAGGTCATGGACGGCTGGGAGACCCGCCGGCGGCGCGGGGCGGGCGCGGACGATCCGTTTCCGGCCGACACCGACCACGACTGGGCGCTCGTACGGCTCGGCGCCCCCGGCGTGATCCGCGGGATCCTCATCGACACCGCGCACTTCCGCGGCAACCATCCGCAGCAGGTGAGCGTGTGGGCGGCGGCCTTCGAGGGGACGCCCTCGGCGGCCGAACTCCTCGCGGAGCCGGGCGCCTGGGAGGAGATCGTGCCGCGCACGCCGGTGCGCGGCCACGCCGCGAACGGGATCGCGGTCGGCTCCGGGCGCCGCTGGACGCACCTGCGGATCAACCAGCACCCCGACGGCGGCATCGCACGGCTGCGGGTGCACGGCGAGGTGCTGCCGGATCCCGCGTGGCTGGCCCTGCTCGGCACGGTGGACATGGCGTGTGTCGTCAACGGCGGGGCCGTGGAGGACGCCTCGGACGGCTTCTACTCCTCGCCCGGGAACACGATCCTGCCGGGGCTCTCGCAGAAGCAGGACGACGGCTGGGAGACGCGCCGGCGGCGCGACAAGGGCAATGACTGGATCGCGTACCGGCTCGCCGGACAGTGCGAGATCCGCGCGGTGGAGGTGGACACGGCCAACCTCAAGGGGAACGCGGCGGGTTGGGTGTCGCTGTCCGTCAAGGACGGCGAGGACGGCGACTGGCGGCAGGTCCTGCCGCGCACGCGCCTGCAGCCCGACAGCCCGCACCGGCTGCCGCTGCCGTCACCGGTGCTCGCGACCCACGCCCGGCTCGACGTCCACCCCGACGGCGGTCTCGCGCGGCTGCGCCTGCACGGCAACCTGACCGACGCCGGAGCGGCCGCGCTCGGTGCCCGCTCCGCGCGTGCGTCGGGCACGGCGGGCTGACGGTGAGGGCGGCCGCTCCGGCGGCGCGGGAACCCGCGGGGACTACTCGACGACGAGCTCGACGGGGATGTTGCCGCGGGTGGCACGGGAGTACGGGCAGACCTCGTGCGCCTGCTTGACCAGCAGGGCGCCGGTCTCGCCCGCCAGGGCGTCGGGGAGCTCCACGCGCAGGACCACGGCCAGGCCGAAGCCCGCGCCGTCCTTGCCGATGGAGACCTCCGAGGTGACCGAGACCTCACTGGTGTCGACCTTGGCCTGCCGGCCGACCAGGCCGAGGGCGCTGGCGAAGCAGGCGGCGTAACCGGCGGCGAAGAGCTGCTCGGGGTTGGTGCCCAGACCGTTCCCGCCGAGGGCCTGCGGCATGGCCAGCGCGAGGTCGATCTGACCGTCGGAGCTGACGGCGCGGCCTTCGCGGCCGTTGGCGGTGGCGACAGCGGTGTAGATCGCGTCCATCTCGGGGGTTCCTCTCACGGGGCGGAGGCGGGGCCGTCGGTCGGCGGCCTCGCCCCATCAATATTGCACACAATTAAGTTGTGCACAATTCAGTTGCCGTCGCGAGGCCCCCGCGTACACTGGTTCCCATGACCGAGCAGCCGCCCGCCACCCTTGCCGACCAGGACTTCCTGCGCCTCGACGGCCAGATCTGCTTCGCGCTCGGCGCGGCGAACCGCGCCTTCGGGGGCCTCTACCGCGTGATCCTCAAGGACCTCGGGCTCACCTACCCGCAGTACCTGGTCATGCTCGTGCTCTGGGAGCACGGCGAGATGCCGGTCAAACAGCTCGGACAGCACCTGCGGCTCGACTCGGGAACGCTCTCCCCGCTGCTCAAGCGCCTGGAGGCAGCCGGACTGATCTCCCGCGAGCGCAGCGCCGAGGACGAGCGGTCCGTGCACGCGCGGCTCACCGAGTCGGGTACCGCCCTGCGCGCCCGCGCCGTCGAGGTGCCCCGGCGCATCGCCGTCGCGACCGGCTTCGAGCTCGGGGAGATCAGGGACCTGCAGGACCGCCTGCGGCGGCTCACCGCCGCCCTGGACGCGGCGGTCCCGCAGGACTGACCGGGCCCTCGCGCTCCCCCCGCTCGCCGAAGTCCGCCACGGGCGGCGGAAGCCACAGCGGGTGCTCGCGCCGCGCCCACTCGGCGTCCACCGAGCCCGTGCGCATGCCGCGCCGGGCCTCCGGGTCCGCCAGCGCCTTCACGATGTGGCCGGCGACGACCACGGTCAGCGCCACGGCCAGCCAGTCATGGACGAACGTCGCACCGGTCCGCCAGGGCAGCGGGGCCAGGCCGGTGAACCACATCAGCAGGCCGGTGCCGAGCATGACCAGGGCCGCACCGGCGCTCCAGCTCGCGTACAGCTTCTGCCCGGCGTTGAACTTGCCGGCCGGGCGCGCCTGCGGCCGCCGGTCCCTGCGCAGCGCGGAGCGCAGCCAGGTCCGGTCGTGCGGGCCGAAGCGGTTCAGCCGGCGCAGGTCCGCGCGGAAGGCCCGGGAGGCGAGCCCCAGCAGGACGGGGGCCGGGATCAGCAGCCCGGACCATGCGTGGACGGTGACCACGAGTCGGCGCCTGCCGACGAGTTCGGCCAGCGGCGGCAGGTAGAGGCATCCGGCGGTCACGAGGCACAGCCCCGTCAGGGCGGCCGTGCTCCGGTGGATCCGGCGTTCGGCGGCGGTGAACCGGCGGATGCGGGCGGGGCGTTCAGACCGTGGGGGCATCGTCGCGTCCGTTCGACTTGCCGACCCAGGCGTCGACGTCGTAGCCGAGTTCCTCCCAGTAGCCGGGGCGTACGTCCTGGGTGAGGGTGATGCCCGACAGCCATTTGGCCGACTTGTAGAAGTACATGGGGGCCACGTAGAGGCGGACCGGGCCTCCGTGCGCGTGGCCGAGGGGTTCGTCCCGCATCCTCAGGGCGACCATCACGTCGTCGCGACGGGCCTGCGGAAGCGTCAGGCTCTCGGTGTACGTGCCGTCGAAGCAGGTGAAGCGGATCGCGCGGGCCTCGGGCCGGACCCCGGCGGCGTCCAGGAGCAGGGAGAGCGGGACCCCTTCGAAGGGGGTGCCGGGCACCCGCCAGCCGGTCACGCACTGGACGTCGCGCACGACGCGGGTCTGCGGCATGCCCCGGAGCGCGTCCAGGGTGTACGAGCCCGGGCGCTCGACCAGGCCGTCGACGGTCAACCGGTAGTCCGCCGGTCCGCGTTCGGGGACCGACGAGGCGACGGAGTAGTACCGGAACCCTCCGCCGCCGGGCACCAGTCCGGTCAGACCGGTCGGGTCCGACGCGGCGACCCGGCCCAGTACCGCGTCGAGACCGGACTGGAGGCGGGGCGCGGCGGCGATGCCGAGGGCGCCGAGCCCCACCATGGAGAGGACCAGCCGGCGGCCGACGGGGGCACCGCGGCCGTCGGGGTCGGCGAAGGGGCCGCCCGGGCCGGCCGGATCCTCGGGAGCCGGTTCCTGTTCTGTGCTCACGCGCCGATTCGACCACCGGCCGCGCCCCACGGCCAGGGTTCGCGGGAGTTCGTCAGACTTCCGTCATACCTCGGGGCGCCCCAGGGGCCCCGAGGGGCGGGCGTCAGCCCCGGAAATCCTCCTGGCGCTCCGGGGAGGCCTCGGCGAGCGCCGTGACCACGGCCGCCACGCCCGCCCGGAGCCCGTAGACGGGGGTGCCGGGCTGCTGGCGCCAGGATTCGTCGATGCCGCCGGCGTCGACGGTGTCGAAGCCGAGCTCGTCGATGAGGGCCCGTACGGTCTTCTTCGCGGCCTCGTCGTCACCGGCGACGGGCAGCGCCTGCCGGTCGGGGTGGCCCGCCGCGAGCGGCCGCTCCAGGATGTCCTGGGCGTACGTGCCGTTGAACGCCTTGACGACCGGGTGTCCGAGATGGCTCTCGGTCCAGCGGCTCTCGGTGAGCCCCTCGTCCTCGATGCCGGCGATGCGGCCGTCGCGCTGCTGCGGGTAGTAGTTCCCGGTGTCGATGACGGCGAAGCCGGGCGCCGCCCCGTCGAAGAGCCCGGCGGGCAGGTCGGGGACGTTCTTCAGGGGGACGGTCACGACCACGACCTCGGCCCCGCGCGCCGCCTGCGCGACGGTGACCGGCGTGGCGCCCGTCTCCTCGGCGAGGGCGGTCAGGGTCTCGGGTCCGCGCGAGTTGGCGACGGCCACTTCGTGTCCCAGGGCGGTGAGCCGGCGGGTGAGGTTGCCGCCGATGTTGCCCGCGCCGATGATGCCGATCTTCATGAGCTCTCCCGTGCGTCAGGGGTGTCCGGGTCTCGTGATGATCCGAACCTCCCCCGGGCGCGGAGAATTCCGCCCTGGCCCGGACGAGTGGGCGGCCCGGCCCCGTTCGGGGGACGGGCCGCCCACTCGTCCGGGTCGGCCCGCGCACGGCGGGCCCCACC
>NZ_JBSGXB010000279.1:0-10354 GCF_053609185.1 Streptomyces sp. NPDC054956
GCCCCGCCGGCGTTTGAGGCGCGGGGCAGCGGTGCCGTGCGCGACCGCGGGGCCGGGGCGGAGCTCCGGGGAACGGGCGAAGGGCGGGTAGGGGACGCCCCGCAGGGCCGTACACCCGCACCCGCCCCGGGTCGTCGGTGGCAGCGTCCCTGGCCGGGCCGCGGCGGACGGAGTACCGGTGCAGTGGCGCGCAGCCGGGGAGCACAGCCGGGGACCGGGAGGGCAGGCGGGGCCGGGAGGAACTAAATGCCCAGCTGCGCCATCGTGAGCTTCGCGATGGCCTCCTTCGGGCCGTCCAGTTCCACCGACGCCGAGGCCTGCCGGCCGAAGCAGAACAGCGTGAGCTCACCCGGTTCGCCCGTCACCGTCACCACCGGCGCACCCTTGTGGGCCACCGCCGTCTGGCCGTTGGGGCGGCGCAGGACCAGGCCGACCGGGGAGCGGCGGCCCGTCAGGCGGGCCAGTTTCTCCAGGCGGGACCACAGGGAGTCGGAGAAGACCGGGTCGAGGGTCCGCGGGGACCAGTCCGGCTGGGCGCGGCGCACGTCCTCCGCGTGGACGTAGAACTCCACCGCGTTCGTCACCTCGTCGATCTGCTTCACCGAGTAGAGCGACATCTTCGGCGGACCCGTGCGGATCAGCTGGATGAGCTCCTCGTACGGCTTGGCCCCGTACTCCTCCATCGCCTTGTCCAGGCGGGTCTTCAGCACGTTCAGCAGCAGCCCGCCCGCCGCGTCCGGGCGGCGCTCCCGGACCACCACATGAGCGGCGAGCTCCCGCGTCCGCCAGCCTTCGCACAGCGTCGGTGCCTCCGGGCCGGCCGACTCCAACAGGTCGGCCAGCAGCAGTCGTTCACGCTTCGCATGGGTAGACATGGCGGCCAGCCTACGGCTGGAACCCGTCCCGTGCCTGCTCATCAGGCGGACAGGGAGCCTTGATCGTCCTGCGGGCGCGGCACAATGGCGTGCATGAGTACGTCCTCCCTCGATCCCGCCATCGCCGCCCGCCTCAAGCGCTCCGCGGACGGTCTGGTCCCGGCCATCGCCCAGCAGTACGACACCGGTGAGGTGCTCATGCTCGGCTGGATGGACGACGAGGCCCTGCACCGCACCCTGACCACCGGCCGCTGCACCTACTGGTCGCGCAGCCGTCAGGAGTACTGGGTGAAGGGTGACACTTCCGGCCACTTCCAGCACGTGAAGTCGGTCGCGCTCGACTGCGACGCCGACACCCTGCTCGTTCGGGTGGACCAGGTCGGGGCGGCCTGCCACACCGGTGCCCGTACGTGCTTCGATGCCGACGTTCTGCCCCTGGCCGGCACTCCCGGCCCCACCGCCGAAGCCGAACAGGTAACAGGTAAAGGTGCCACGCATGGATCTTGAGACGTTCCGTAAGCTCGCGGCCGACCGCCGCGTCATCCCCGTGAGCCGCAAGCTGCTGGCGGACGGTGACACGCCCGTCGGGCTCTACCGCAAGCTGGCCGCCGAACGTCCTGGGACGTTTCTGCTGGAGTCGGCGGAGAACGGCCGCTCCTGGTCGCGCTACTCCTTCGTCGGCGTCCGCAGCGCCTCGACCCTGACCGTCCGGGACGGCGAGGCCCACTGGATCGGCACCCCGCCCGTCGGCGTCCCCACCTCCGGGGACCCGCTGGAGGCCCTGCGGCAGACCGTGGAGGCCCTGCACACCCCCCGCGACCTGGCCTCCGGCATGCCGCCCTTCACCGGCGGCATGGTCGGCTACCTCGGCTACGACATCGTGCGCCGCCTGGAGCGCATCGGCGAGCACACCGAGGACGACCTGCGGCTGCCCGAGCTGACGATGCTGCTCACCTCCGACCTGGCGGTCCTGGACCACTGGGACGGCACCGTCCTGCTCATCGCCAACGCGATCAACCACAACGACCTCGACGCGGGCGTGGACGAGGCCTACGCGGACGCCGTGGCCCGCCTCGACGCGATGGAGGCCGACCTCGCGCGGCCCGCCCCGTACACGCCGATGCCGCTGCCCGCCTCCGAACTGCCCGAGTTCTCCGCCCTGTGGGGCGGCGAGAAGTACCAGGCGGCCGTCGAAGAGGTCAAGGAGCGCATCCGGGCCGGCGAGGCCTTCCAGGTCGTGCCCTCGCAGCGGTTCGAGACCCCCTGCGAGGCCTCCGCGCTCGACGTGTACCGGGTGCTGCGGGCCACCAACCCCTCGCCGTACATGTACCTCTTCCGCTTCGAGAACGGCTTCGACGTGGTCGGGTCCAGCCCCGAGGCGCTGGTCAAGGTCGAGGACGGGCGGGCCATGGTCCACCCCATCGCCGGGACCAGGCACCGCGGCGCCACCCCGCAGCAGGACCACGACCTGGCCGAGGAACTGCTGGCCGACCCCAAGGAGCGCGCCGAGCACCTCATGCTCGTCGACCTGGGCCGCAACGACCTGGGACGGGTCTGCGAGCCGGGCTCCGTCGAGGTCGTCGACTTCATGTCGATCGAGCGGTACTCCCACGTCATGCACATCGTGTCGACCGTCACCGGGCACGTCGCCGAGGGCAAGAGCGCCTTCGACGTCCTCACCGCCTGCTTCCCGGCCGGAACGCTGTCCGGCGCGCCCAAGCCGCGCGCCATGCAGATCATCGAGGAGCTGGAGCCCACCCGCCGCGGTCTGTACGGGGGCTGCGTCGGCTACCTCGACTTCGCGGGGGACTCCGACACCGCCATCGCGATCCGCACCGCGCTGCTGCGCGACGGCAAGGCGTACGTCCAGGCGGGCGCCGGGGTCGTGGCGGACTCGGTGCCCGAGCTGGAGGACGCGGAGTGCCGCAACAAGGCCGCCGCGGTGCTGCGCGCGGTGGGAGCGGCGAACCGCCTCCACGGCGTCTGAGCGGGTAGGGGATAGTGGGGTACGTGAGTGCCGTACCCCCGCCCCGAACCGATCAAGCCGACGCCGACCCCGGGCCCGATCCCGAGCCCGGCGCAAGAGGCGGCGGCCGCCGCAGCGTGGCCGTCGCCCTGCTGCTCGGCACGCTCGGCGCCACCGTCGTCCTGCTGGCCTCCGGCCGCGTCTGGGCCCGGGGCGTCGCCGCCGTCGGCGGCGGCTCGCTGCCGCTGAGCGCCGACGGGCGGGCCGTCACGGGCCTGCCGGCGGCCCTGGCCATCGTCGGGCTCGCCGCCCTGGTGGCCGTCTTCGCCGTACGCGGCAAGAGCCGGCTGCTGGTGTCGGGGCTGCTGGCGCTGAGCGGTCTGGCCGCCGGGGCGGCCGCGCTGGCCTACGCCGACGGGCGCCAGGCCCTGGACGCCGCGGCGGCCCGTACGACGGCCGACACCGCCGCGCACGTGGCCGACCTGACCCGGACGGCGTGGCCCTACGTGACGGCGGCCGGTGCGGCGCTGATCCTGGTGGCGGGGCTGCTCGCGCTGCGTTTCGGCCAGGCCTGGCCCGCCATGGGCGGCCGCTACGAGCGCGACGGCAGTCCCCGTCCCCGCAAGGCGGCCGTGGTGGACCCGGACCGGCCCGAGGACCTGTGGAAGGCCCTGGACCGGGGCGAGGACCCGACCGGCCGGGACAAGACCCTCTAGAGCCGGGGGACACCCGCCACGGCCCCCGACGGGCAGCCGGGCGGACCCCGTTAACACCCCTGCCACCTGGTGCGGGACAATGACCATCGAGCGTTCGACACAGCACGTGTGACGTGCGACAGAGCAACCAGACCAACGAGGAGCAACTCATGGCGGGCACTAGCCACGGACACACCCCGGCCGCCTGGACCGGTGTCATCATCGCCTTCATCGGTTTCTGCGTCTCCGGCGCCTTCATGGTGCTGGCGAACCCGCTGGGCTTCTGGGCCGGCCTCGTCGTCGTCGCGCTCGGCGGTGTCGTGGGCATGGCCATGAAGGCCGCGGGCATGGGTGCGCCGAAGGCCACCCACACCGACCTCGCCGAGGTCATCGCCGCCAACCGCGTCGTCGCGAAGGTCTGAGCGGAACCGTACGGATCGAAAGGCGCGGCCCTGTCGGGCTGCGCCTTTTGTCATGAGCGGAGAGAATCAGCGGGTGGACGCCTCACGTACTCCAGAACTCGCGCCGTCGGTGCCGTCCCCGGTGCCCGCGGAGCGCGCCGTGCCGACGGCGGCGGACCCGGCCGGTCCTGCGGCCGCGCCCGTCTCCCGGGCCCGGCGCCTGGCCACCCCGGCGCTCACGCTGGCCGGGGCCGCAGCGGCCCTCGCGTACGTGGGCACCGTGGATCCGAACGAGCCCGGCCACTATCCGGTCTGCCCGCTGTTCCGGCTGACCGGGGCCCTGTGCCCGGGCTGCGGCGGGCTGCGCAGCGCACACGCGTTCGCCCACGGCGATCTCGTCACAGCTTTCGGGGCAAATGCCATGGCGGTCGTGGGCTACTTCGCCTTCGCCGCCTTCATGGTCCTGTGGCTGGTTCGCGCCTGTCGCGGCGGACCGGCCCCCAAGGTCGTCATGAGGCCGCTGTACTGGTGGGGGATCGGTGCGGTGGCGCTCGTCTTCTCGGTTGTCCGGAACCTGCCCGCAGGGTCTTTCCTGGCGCCCTGACCTGCGGGTGAAGGCCGGATTCCGAATGTCCACTCCATGGGACGCCGCCCCGCGCGTGCGGAGGGCAAGGCGTCCTGCGGATACCATTTGAACTGCTGACCTTGCAGTTGTACGTGTCTGCAAGGCGGCCGACCGTCATCGACCCGGAAGGGGGCCGCTCGCGTGAGTGTGCTCGACGAGATCATCGAAGGGGTCCGCGAAGACCTTGCCGAACGGCAGGCCCGCGTCAGCCTCGACGAGCTCAAGGAGCGTGCCGCCAAGGCGCCCCAGGCCAAGGACGGCGTCGCTGCCCTGCGCGGCGACAGCGTCAAGGTGATCTGCGAGGTCAAGCGCTCCAGCCCGTCAAAGGGCGCGCTGGCCGCCATCGCCGATCCGGCCGGGCTCGCCGCAGACTACGAGGCGGGCGGTGCGGCGATCATCTCCGTCCTCACCGAGCAGCGCCGTTTCGGCGGCTCGCTGGCCGACCTGGAGGCCGTCCGCGCCCGCGTGGACATCCCGATCCTGCGCAAGGACTTCATCGTCACGGCGTACCAGCTGTGGGAGGCCCGCGCCTACGGCGCCGACCTCGTGCTGCTGATCGTCGCGGCCCTGGAGCAGGAGGCCCTCGTCTCCCTCATCGAGCGGGCCGAGTCCATCGGCCTCACCCCGCTCGTCGAGGTCCACGACGAGGAGGAGATCGAGCGTGCGGTCGCGGCGGGCGCCAAGATCATCGGCGTCAACGCCCGCAACCTGAAGGACCTCAAGGTCGACCGCTCCACGTTCGAGCGGATCGTCGGCGAGATCCCGGCCCACATCGTCAAGGTCGCCGAATCCGGCATCCGAGGGCCGCACGACCTCATCGCCTACGCCAACGAGGGCGCGGACGCCGTCCTCGTCGGGGAGTCCCTGGTGACCGGCCGCGACCCGAAGGCGGCCGTGGCCGACCTCGTCGCCGCCGGCGCCCACCCCGCCCTGCGCCACGGGCGGAGCTGACCCCACCCATGGCCCACGACCGCCCCTCCGTCCGCACCCGGCCCGGCTCCCGCCTGGCCGGAGTGCCGACGGCGCACGCGCCCCTGGCGCGCGGCTGCCGCCCCCGCGGCTGCCGTGCCCCGGCCCGGCGCGTGCACGGGCGTCGGGTCCGGTACGTGATCGGCTCCGAGCCCGGTCAGGTCAACGGCATGCGATGGCGACCCGGAGTCGCGTCGTAACGAGGCCGCCCGGACGGTGTACGTCGTACACCCCGTCCGTCGGCGTCCCCTTCGCGGTCCGCCGCCCGAGCCGCCGGCTCCGGCGCGGGCCGCCCCGTACCGTACGTGTCCACGCCCCAGCGGGGTGTGCGCGTGGCGGGCGGGCGGCGCAATACGGTGAAGACATCCGCGTCGCATCCGTAGGAGTACCTGGGCATGTCCAGCGCCAGCAGTTTCTTCATCCCGGACCCCGAGGGTCACATCCCCAACGCCGAGGGCTACTTCGGCGACTTCGGCGGCAAGTTCATCCCGGAGGCGCTCGTCGCCGCCGTGGACGAGGTCGCCGTCGAGTACGAGAAGGCCAAGGGCGACCCGGCCTTCGCGGCCGAGCTCAACGACCTGATGGTCAACTACACGGGCCGCCCCAGCTCCCTCACCGAGGTGCCCCGGTTCGCCGAGCACGCCGGCGGCGCGCGGATCTTCCTCAAGCGCGAGGACCTGAACCACACCGGCTCGCACAAGATCAACAACGTGCTGGGCCAGGCGCTGCTCACCAAGCGCATGGGCAAGACCCGCGTCATCGCCGAGACCGGCGCCGGGCAGCACGGCGTGGCCACCGCCACCGCCTGCGCCCTCTTCGGCCTCGAGTGCGTCATCTACATGGGCGAGATCGACACCCAGCGCCAGGCGCTGAACGTCGCCCGCATGCGCATGCTGGGCGCCGAGGTCATCGCGGTGAAGTCCGGCTCCCGGACCCTGAAGGACGCCATCAACGAGGCGTTCCGCGACTGGGTCGCCAACGTGGACCGCACCCACTACCTCTTCGGCACGGTCGCCGGCCCCCACCCCTTCCCGGCCATGGTCCGCGACTTCCACCGGGTCATCGGGGTCGAGGCCCGCCGCCAGATCCTGGAGCGCGCCGGGCGCCTGCCCGACGCCGTCGCGGCCTGCGTCGGCGGCGGCTCCAACGCCATCGGCCTCTTCCACGCGTTCATCCCGGACGCCGACGTCCGCCTGGTCGGCTTCGAGCCCGCCGGGCACGGCGTGGAGACCGGCGAGCACGCGGCCACCCTGACCGTCGGCGAGCCCGGCATCCTGCACGGCTCCCGCTCCTACGTCCTGCAGGACGAGGAGGGCCAGATCACCGAGCCGTACTCGATCTCGGCCGGTCTGGACTACCCGGGCATCGGCCCGGAGCACTCGTACCTCAAGGACGCGGGCCGCGCCGAGTACCGCGCGGTCACCGACGACCAGGCGATGCAGGCGCTGCGGCTGCTCTCGCGCACCGAGGGCATCATCCCGGCGATCGAGTCGGCGCACGCGCTGGCCGGCGCGCTGGACCTCGGCAAGGAGCTGGGCAAGGACGGCCTGCTCGTCGTCAACCTGTCCGGCCGCGGTGACAAGGACATGGACACCGCCGCCCGTTACTTCAACCTGTACGACACCAACGCCTCCGAGGGGGAGACCAAGTGAGCGGCAACATCGAACTCCTCTCGGCCACCCTCGCCAAGGCGAAGTCCGAGGACCGCGCGGCCCTCGTCGCCTACCTCCCGGCCGGGTTCCCGACCGTGGACGGGGCCATCGAGGCCGTCAAGGCCGTCATCGCCGGCGGCGCGGACGTGGTCGAGATCGGCCTCCCGCACAGCGACCCGGTCCTGGACGGCGCGATCATCCAGACCGCCGACGACATCGCCCTGCGCGGTGGCGTCAAGATCGCCGACACGCTGCGGACCGTCCGCGAGGCGCACGAGGCGACCGGGGCCCCGATCCTGGTCATGACGTACTGGAACCCGATCGACCGCTACGGCGTCGAGCGGTTCACCGCCGAACTCGCCGCGGCCGGCGGCGCGGGCTGCATCCTGCCCGACCTGCCGGTCCAGGAGTCCGCGCTGTGGCGCGAGCACGCGGAGAAGCACGGTCTCGCGACCGTCTTCGTCGTGGCCCCCAGCAGCAAGGACGAGCGCCTCGCCACCATCACGGCGGCCGGCTCCGGCGTCGTCTACGCCGCCTCCCTCATGGGCGTCACCGGCACCCGCGAGTCGGTCGGCGACCAGGCCGCCGACCTGGTGCGCCGCACCCGCGCCACCAGCGATCTGCCGGTCTGCGTCGGCCTCGGCGTCTCCAACGCCGCCCAGGCCAAGGAGGTCGCGGGCTTCGCCGACGGTGTGATCGTCGGCTCGGCCTTCGTGAAGCTGCTGCTGGACGCGCCGGACCTGCCGGCCGGGCTGGCCGCCGTACGGGCGCTGGCGGGCGAGCTCGCGGAGGGCGTGCGCCGGGGCTGACGGGCCGCGCGTTCGATCGGGCAGCCGGACCCCTGAGCGGGTTCTGTAGTCCGATCGGGTGGAAGTAGGGGCAGGGAGGCACGAGAGTGCCTCCCTGCTTCGTTTGGCCGAACGTGAGCGACATGAACGACGGTGCGAACCGCGATGCGACGAAACGATCGGCCCGCGAGCGACTCCAGCTGGAGCGCGAGCGGCAGAAGGCCAAGGACAAGCGCCGGCGGACCCTCGTCGTGTCGGCGGCGGTGGTCGGCGTACTCGGTCTGGCGGCCGTCGTCGGCCTGATCGCGGCGAACACGGGCAAGGGCGGCTCGTCCGCCAAGGGCGGCCCGCTGGTGGCCCCCTCCGGAGCCACCGGCACCGACGCGCTCGCCATCCAGACCGGCAAGGCCGAGGCCCCCTCCACGCTGACCGTCTGGGAGGACTTCCGCTGCCCGGCCTGCAAGGCCTTCGAGACCAACTACCGGGACACCCTCCACGAGCTGGAGGGCAAGGGGCTCCTCAAGGTCGAGTACCACCTGGTCACCCTGATCGACGGCAACATGGGCGGCAACGGCTCGCTCAGGAGCGCCAACGCGGCGGCCTGCGCGCAGGACGCCGGCAAGTTCACCGCGTACCACGACGTGCTCTTCGAGAACCAGCCCGAGGAGACCAACGACGCCTTCGGGAAGAACCCGAAGCTGCTGGAACTGGCCGGCAAGGTGGACGGACTGGTCACCCCGGCCTTCCGCACGTGCGTCGACGACGGAACGCACGACAGCTGGGTGAAGAAGTCGCAGGACGCCTTCCGCGCCGGCAAGTTCCGCGGGACCCCGACCGTTCTCCTCGACGGCAAGGACATCTTCGGGGACCAGGCGAATCCGCTGACCCCGCAGAAGCTGAAGGAGAAGGTGGAGGCGGCCGGCAAGGGCGCCGGCGGCGCGAAGACCTCCGCGTCCCCCTCCGCTTCCGCTTCCGCGTCCCCGTCGCCCTCCGCGTCGGTTCCGGCCAAGGCCTCCTCGGCCCGCTCGGGCTCCCCGTCCTCCCCGTCGGGTTCCGCCTCGGCGCGTTCCGCGGGCCGTACGTCCACGGGTTCGACGGGCTCGGCCGACCGTTCGCCGGACCACGCCGGGATGCCCATGGACCACTGAGGGCCGTCTCGATTCGGCAGCAGCTTGCCGGACGGGTTGTGGTACCCACCGTCCGGCAAGGTAGCGTCGGGTCTTGCCATGAACCTTGCCTTCATTCCCAGTCCGTCGACGGGCGTGCTCCATCTCGGACCGATCCCGCTGCGCGGCTACGCGTTCTGCATCATCATCGGCGTCTTCGTCGCCGTCTGGCTCGGCAACAAGCGGTGGGTCGCCCGCGGCGGAAAGCCGGGCACGGTCGCGGACATCGCCGTGTGGGCGGTGCCGTTCGGCCTGGTCGGCGGTCGCCTCTACCACGTGATCACCGACTACCAGCTGTACTTCGTCGAGGGCCGCAACTGGGTCGACGCCTTCAAGATCTGGGAGGGCGGCCTCGGCATCTGGGGCGCGATCGCGCTGGGCGCGGTCGGTGCCTGGATCGGCTGCCGCCGGCGCGGGATCCCGCTGCCGGCCTGGGCGGACGCCCTGGCCCCCGGCATCGCGCTGGCCCAGGCCTGCGGGCGCTGGGGCAACTGGTTCAACCAGGAGCTGTACGGCCGCGCCACCGACCTGCCGTGGGCGGTGGAGATCACCGACGGCCCGAACCGGGTCGCGGGTACCTACCACCCGACCTTCCTCTACGAGTCGCTCTGGTGCGTCGGCGTCGCCCTGCTGGTGATCTGGGCCGACCGCCGCTTCAAGCTCGGACACGGGCGGGCGTTCGCGCTGTACGTCGCGGCGTACTGCGTCGGGCGCGGCTGGATCGAGTACATGCGGGTCGACGAGGCCCACCACGTCCTGGGCCTGCGGCTCAACGTGTGGACCTCGATCGTGGTCTTCGTGCTGGCCGTGGTCTACCTGGTGCTCTCGGCGAAGCTGCGGCCGGGGCGCGAGGAGATCGTGGAGCCGGACGCTGACGCCGTGGCCGGCGCCGAGGACGGGGACGGCCCGGCCGGGGCTGCGGACGCGAAGTCCGGCGCTGCCGAGTCCGGTGACGCCAAGTCCAAGGACGTGAAGTCCGACGAGGTGAAGTCCGAGGACACGGGGGTCGAGGACGCGAAGTCCGGCGCTGCCGAGTCCGGCGACCTGAAGTCCGAGGACTCCGTCGAGGCCGTGGCGGGCGACGGGGCGAACGACGCCGCGGTCGAGGACGCCGAGGCGGCGGACGAGGGCGGCAAGGACAAGGCCGGGACCGCCGAGGCCAAGAAGCTCTGACCGCACCGCCGGTCGAACGGGAGGGGCGCCGCGCATCCGCGCGG
>NZ_JBSGXB010000280.1:0-10295 GCF_053609185.1 Streptomyces sp. NPDC054956
GGCGGTCGCCGCCCTCCGCCGATAAGACCCGATCAAACGCGGGGGGGGCGGATTTTTCCCCGCCCCGCCGGCGTTGTAGGGGACAGCCCCGCAGGGCCGGGGCCCGCCCGAGGCTACGCGCGGGCGATCGGGGCCAGGGTGGCTGTTGTCAGGGCGGTGAGCGTGGCCGCGGCCAGCTCGACCTCCAGGCCGCGGCGGCCCGCCGAGACGCAGATCGTGGGGAAGGCAGACGCCGAGACGTCCAGGACCGTGCGGAGGCGCTTGCGCTGCCCCAGCGGGGAGATCCCGCCCAGCACGTACCCCGTAGTGCGCTCCGCCAGCGCCGGATCGGCCATCGCCGCCCGCTTCCCGCCCACCGCGGAGGCCAGCGCCTTCAGGTCGAGGCTCCCGGAGACCGGCACCACCGCCACCACCAGGGAGCCGTCCACGTCCGCCAGCAGCGTCTTGAAGACCTGGGAGGGGGAGACCCCGAGCGCCTGCGCCGCCTCCTCGCCGTACGACGGGTGCGCCGGGTCGTGGTCGTAGGCGTGGACGGTGAAATCGGCTCCGGCCGCTGTCAGGGCCACGATCGCCGGAGTGCCCGCCGGTTTCTTCTTCGCCATCGGTGCTCCGTCAGCTGGTGCTCGTCAGTTCGGGCTCGTCGGTGCGCGGGTCAGGTCCACCGCGGGGAGCGAGGGGAGGTGGCGGATGACGGCCGTCTCCGCGCGCAGCAGCTTCAGCTCCTCCGCGAGGCGGGTCGCGGTGTCCGGGGCCTGGAGCAGCCGCTGCTTCGCCGGGATGTCCAGCACCGCCGCCGCCGCGACCAGGTACGAGACCACGGACGGCTCGTCGGGCAGGTCCGTACTGGTCAGGGACCGTTCGCGGGCGCCCGCCAGGCGCTTCTGGTAGTTCCGGAACGCCCGCAGCACGCCCTCGGCCAGCGCGCCCGCGCCATCGCCCGCGTCCTCCGGGAGCTCCTCCAGCTCCGCCACCAGGAACGGCCCCGAGGCGTCGACCGACAGGAGGCGGACCCGGACCGTGCCGGTCGCCATCACCTCGAAGCTGCCGTCCTCCCGCTCCCGGATCGAGGCCGCGTCCGCGATGCAGCCCACCCGGTGGAAGGCCTGGACCGGGTCCGCGCCGAAGCCCGCGGCCGGGCCGCGCTCGGGCAGGGAGGTCTGGTCCGGCAGACCGGGTGCGGTCGGGGCCACCTCCCGGCCGTCGCGGATCGCGACGACCGCGAAACGGCGCGGCTCGTCCTCGCCCGCCTTCAGCAGCTCGCGCATCATGGCGCGATAACGCTCCTCGAAGATGTTCAGCGGGAGGACGAGTCCCGGGAACAGCACCGAGTTCAGCGGGAAGAGTGGCAGGCGAACGGTGGTCACGAGGCACAGGGTAGTGGCCGCGGGCGGGGACCCGTCACCCCCGCCTCAGCAGCCGGGACGCGCCCGCCGCCACCGTCGTGGCCAGGATCCAGCCCACGATGACCAGCGCCGCAGCCCCCCACTGCCAGCCGCCCTTCAGGTTCCACTGGTCCTGCTGCCCGAGGTCGATCACCGGAAGCAGCAGGTCCAGGGCGTACAGCACGGGGTTCCACTCGGGGTGCTCGTCCGCCTTGATCGGCGCGGGCTCGTCGTGCAGGTAGAAGAGCAGGGCGCCCGCCGCCCACAGCACGGTCATCCACAGCGCCGCCCGCCCCGGCCGGTAGCCGTAGACCACCGTCCAGTCCTGGAGGTACCCCCACGCCCGCAGCGCCGGGGGGAGCGTGGTGCGCCGCCGCCGCTGCTTGGCCAGCAGCACCTCGCGGGCGTCGGCGTCCTCCCCGGAGGCGCGCAGTACGGACGCGAGCCGCTCGTACGGCTCCGGGGAGTACTCGGGCGTGGCCGCCTCGACCCACTCCAGCCGGCGGGCGAGCGGGAAGTGCCCCCGGGGCGCGAGGCTCTCGTAACCGAAACCCTCCATGGAGACCCGCCCCGGGCCCGGCCAGCTCGTGGAGGTGTCGACGAGCTTGACCACCCGAGCCCCCGACAGCACCACCCGCCCGAGCTCCGGCCGCTCGCCCACGAAGCGGAGCTCCGGGGTGTGGATGCGGCGCAGCGAGACCTCCTGGTCGTCCGTGAGGGTGAACCGGGCCCCGTAGAAGTCGACCGCGTCGCCGAAGCGCCCGTCGTCCAGGCGCAGACCGCCCCGGCACTCGAAGCGCTGTGCCCGCTGCCCCCGGGCGGGGGTCCGGCCGAACCCGTACGGCGGAGTGGAGGAGTCGGAATCGCCCGGCGCGTAGTCCAGCGCGATCGAGGTCAGGTACAGCGTCCGCTCGACGGTGAGCTGGGGTGCGTTGAGCGCGCGCCGCCCGTACGGGTTGCGCAGACGGGCCCCGCGCAGGTTCATCGACACCCCGACCTTGGCGCCGCGCAGGCTGACCTCCCCGTACGTCTCCAGCAGCTCCCCCTGGAAGTCCTGCGCCACCGACATCCCGTCGGCGGCCAGGGCCCGCCCCTTGCTGTCCCGCTGCACCACCGCCTGGCTGATCAGCAGGTCCGTGCCGATCTGCGCGTCGGTCAGCCGGATGCCCCGCGCCACCCGGCAGCGCGCCAGGTGCAGGTCGCCCTCGGTGTGCAGCCGGGCCGCGTCCAGCCGGGGTATCGCGCAGTTCACCAGGCGCAGGGTGCCGAAACGGGCCTCGGAGAGCTGGATCTCCCCGTCGAACCGGCACGACTGGAGTTCCACGTACGGGGCGACGGTGCCCCCGGAGAGGTCCAGGCGGCCGGTGATCCGCACGCCCCGCAGCTTCAGCGAGGCCACCCGGCCCGGTACCGGGCCCGGACCGTGGAGCAGCAGCAGCGCCACCACCTGGGCGCGGACGCTGCGCTCGGCCCCCCAGACCACGTCGGCGTGCGGATCGTCCCGGTTCGCGGCACGGGCGCTGAGATCGCAGACGCTGCCCGTGCGGTAGGCGTTCCACATGCGCTGTTCGGCGCCGGTGAGATCGGCCGGTTCCTCGCCCACGCGTGCTTCGGCCATGGCGGCCCCCCTCCGCTGTCACGACGGATGGCACCGCGTGTACGTGAACGCTAAACGGCGGCTGTGACATCCGGGAACGTCCGGGGCGTGTATCAGCCAGTGATACGGACGAACGGTCGCGCGAGGCGGTCTGAGAGAATTGACGGGTGATCTCTCGTATCGACCTGCGCGGTGACACCCTCCCCGAGGGTGGCGCCCTGCGCGACCTGCTGCCCCGTGCCGAGTTCGACGTGGAAGCCGCCCTGGAGAAGGTGCGGCCCATCTGCGAGGACGTCCACCATCGTGGAACGGCGGCGCTGATCGAGTACGCGCAGAAGTTCGACGGAGTGACCCTCGAGCAGGTCAGGGTGCCCGCCGAGGCCCTCAAGACCGCCCTCGACGAGCTCGACCCGGCCGTCCGCGCCGCCCTCGAGGAGTCCATCCGGCGCGCCCGGATCGTGCACCGCAACCAGCGCCGCACCGAGCACACCACCCAGGTGGTCCCCGGCGGAACGGTGACCGAGAAGTGGGTTCCGGTGGAGCGCGTGGGGCTGTACGCCCCGGGCGGCCGCTCGGTGTACCCGTCCTCCGTCGTCATGAACGTCGTACCGGCCCAGGAGGCGGGCGTCGGCTCCATCGCGCTCGCGTCCCCGCCGCAGAAGCCCGCTTTCGAAGGTGACCCAGCCGGCGGTCTGCCGCACCCGACGATCCTCGCCGCGTGCGCGCTGCTCGGCGTGGACGAGGTGTACGCGGTGGGAGGGGCCCAGGCCGTCGCGATGTTCGCGTACGGGACTGAAGAGTGCCTGCCCTCCAACATGGTGACCGGCCCCGGCAACATCTGGGTCGCCGCCGCCAAGCGCTACTTCACCGGCAAGATCGGCATCGACACCGAGGCCGGCCCGACCGAGATCGCGGTCCTCGCGGACTCCACGGCCGACCCGGTCCACGTCGCCGCCGACCTGATCAGCCAGGCCGAGCACGACCCGCTGGCCGCCGCCGTACTGGTGACGGACTCCGAGGAGCTCGCGGCCGCCGTCGAGAAGGAGCTGGAGCCGCAGGTCGCGGCCTCCAAGCACGTCGAGGACCGGATCAAGCCCGCGCTGGCCGGCCGGCAGTCCGCGATCGTGCTGGTCGACACCCTGGAGGACGGCCTCAAGGTCGTCGACGCGTACGGCGCCGAGCACCTGGAGATCCAGACCGCCGACGCGGCCGCCTGGGCCGCCCGCGTGCGCAATGCCGGCGCGATCTTCGTCGGCCCGTGGTCCCCGGTCTCGCTCGGCGACTACTGCGCCGGCTCCAACCACGTGCTGCCCACCGGCGGCTGCGCCTGCCACTCCTCGGGCCTGTCCGTGCAGTCGTTCCTGCGCGGCATCCACATCGTCGACTACACGCGCGACGCCCTCGCCGAGGTCACCCACCACGTGGTGACCCTGGCCGAGGCCGAGGACCTGCCCGCGCACGGCGCGGCCCTCAAGGCACGATTCGGGTGGAAGGTTCCGCAGGCATGACCGGCATCACCGACAGCACCGACGCCCCGGACACCGCGGACGTCATCGGCATCGACGACCTCCCCATCCGGGACGAGCTCCGCGGCAAGACCCCGTACGGCGCCCCGCAGCTCGACGTGCCCGTCCAGCTGAACACCAACGAGAACCCGTACGGGCTGCCCGAGGAGCTCGTCGCGCGCATCGCCGAGCGCGTCGCCGAAGCCGCCCGCACCCTCAACCGCTACCCCGACCGGGACGCGGTCGAGCTGCGCACCGAGCTCGCCGCCTACCTCACCCGTACCGGCAAGCACCCCGTCGCGCGCGAGAACGTATGGGCGGCCAACGGCTCCAACGAGGTCCTGCAGCAGCTGCTGCAGACCTTCGGCGGGCCCGGGCGCACCGCGATCGGCTTCGAGCCCTCGTACTCGATGCACGCGCTGATCGCGCGCGGCACCGGCACGGAGTGGATCTCCGGGCCGCGCCGCGAGGACTTCACCATCGACGTGGAGGCCGCCGAGCAGGCGATCGCCGCCCACAAGCCCAACGTCGTCTTCATCACCTCGCCCAACAACCCCACGGGTACCGCGGTCGGGGCGGAGACGGTCCTGGCCCTGTACGAGGCCGCGCAGGCGGCCGGGCCCTCCCTGGTCATCGTGGACGAGGCCTACGTGGAGTTCAGCCACCGGGACTCGCTGCTGCCGCTGCTCGAGGGCCGCCCCAACATGGTGGTCTCCCGGACCATGTCCAAGGCCTTCGGCGCCGCCGGCCTGCGCCTGGGCTACCTGGCCGCGCACCCGGCCGTGGTCGACGCCGTACAGCTCGTACGCCTGCCGTACCACTTGTCGGCCGTCACCCAGGCGACCGCGCTGGCCGCCCTGGAGTACACCGACACGCTGCTCGGCTACGTCGAGCAGCTCAAGACCGAGCGCGACCGCCTGGTCGCCGAGCTGCGGGGCATCGGCTTCGAGGTCACCGACTCCGACTCGAACTTCGTGCAGTTCGGCAGGTTCGAGGACTCCCACACCGCCTGGCAGAAGATCCTCGACCAGGGTGTCCTGGTCCGGGACAACGGCGTGCCGGGATGGCTGCGGGTCACCGCGGGCACCCCGGCCGAGAACGACGCGTTCCTGGAAGCGGTTCGCGCACTGAAGAAGGAGCAGCACGCATGAGCCGCATCGGACGGGTCGAACGGACCACGAAGGAGACCTCGGTCCTCGTCGAGATAAACCTCGACGGCACGGGCAAGGTCGACGTCTCGACGGGCGTGGGCTTCTACGACCACATGCTCGACCAGCTCGGCCGCCACGGCCTCTTCGACCTCACGGTCAAGACCGAGGGCGACCTGCACATCGACAGCCACCACACCATCGAGGACAGCGCGCTCGCGCTCGGTGCCGCCTTCAAGCAGGCTCTCGGCGACAAGGTCGGCATCTACCGCTTCGGCAACTGCACCGTGCCGCTCGACGAGTCCCTCGCCCAGGTGACCGTGGACCTGTCCGGCCGCCCCTACCTCGTGCACACCGAGCCCGAGAACATGGCGCCAATGATCGGCTCGTACGACACGACGATGACCCGGCACATCTTCGAGTCCTTCGTCGCGCAGGCCCAGATCGCGCTGCACATCCACGTGCCCTACGGCCGCAACGCGCACCACATCGTGGAGTGCCAGTTCAAGGCGCTGGCCCGGGCCCTGCGCTACGCCGCCGAGTTCGACCCGCGCGCGGCCGGCATCCTGCCCTCCACGAAGGGCGCCCTCTAGCGTGAACGGGCTCAACACGATCCTGATCGTCCTCGGCCTCTTCCTGGCCGGCGGCGTCTACTCCTTCCAGAAGCAGCAGATGCCGAAGTCGGTCGTCATCCTGCTCGCCATCGGCTCCGTGATGTGCCTCGTCGCCGGAGTCCTGCGGATCCAGGGAATTTGGGAATGAGCGCAGTCAGCCCCACCAAGAAGGTCGTCGTCTTCGACTACGGCTTCGGCAACGTCCGCTCCGCCGAGCGCGCGCTCGCGCGCGCCGGCGCGGACGTGGAGATCACCCGCGACTACGACAAGGCCATGGACGCCGACGGACTCCTCGTCCCCGGTGTCGGTGCCTTCTCGGCCTGCATGAAGGGCCTCAAGGACGCCCGCGGCGACTGGATCATCGGCCGCCGGCTCTCCGGCGGCCGCCCGGTCATGGGCATCTGCGTCGGCATGCAGATCCTCTTCGAGCGCGGCATCGAGCACGGCGTGGAGACCGAGGGACTCGACGAGTGGCCCGGCACGGTCGGCCCGCTCAAGGCCCCGATCGTCCCCCACATGGGCTGGAACACGGTCGAGGCCCCGGCCGACAGCCAGGCCTTCGCCGGCCTGGACGACGACGCCCGCTTCTACTTCGTGCACTCCTACGCGGCCCACGACTGGACCCTGGAAGTCACCAACCCGCTGATCAAGGCGCCCAAGGTCACCTGGGCCACGCACGGCGAGCGGTTCGTCGCGGCGGTGGAGAACGGGGCCCTGTGGGCCACCCAGTTCCACCCCGAGAAGTCCGGGGACGCCGGCGCCCAGCTCCTCACCAACTGGATCGAGACCCTGTGATGACGACCTCGAAGAAGCTCGAGCTGCTTCCCGCGGTGGACGTCCGCGACGGCCAGGCCGTCCGCCTCGTCCACGGAGTGTCCGGCAGCGAGACCTCCTACGGCTCCCCGCTCCAGGCCGCCCTCGCCTGGCAGGCCTCCGGCGCCGAATGGCTGCACCTGGTCGACCTCGACGCCGCCTTCGGCACCGGTGACAACCGCGCGCTCGTCGCCGAGATCACCGGCGCCATGGACATCAAGGTCGAGCTCTCCGGCGGCATCCGCGACGACGCCACGCTCGCCGCGGCCCTCGCCACCGGCTGCACCCGCGTCAACCTCGGCACCGCCGTCCTGGAGACCCCCGAGTGGGCCGCCAAGGCGATCGCCGAGCACGGCGACAAGATCGCGATCGGCCTCGACGTACGCGGCACCACCCTCAAGGGCCGCGGCTGGACCAGCGAGGGCGGGGACCTCTACGAGACCCTCGCGCGCCTGGACTCCGAGGGCTGCGCCCGGTACGTCGTCACCGACATCGGCAAGGACGGCACCCTCACCGGCCCCAACCTGGAGCTGCTGAAGAACGTCTGCGCCGCCACCGACCGGCCCGTCGTCGCCTCCGGCGGCATCTCCTCCCTCGACGACCTGCGCGCGCTGGCCGCCCTGGTCGACGCCGGCGTCGAGGGCGCGATCGTAGGCAAGGCCCTGTACGCCAAGGCGTTCACGCTCGAAGAAGCCCTGAAGGTGGTCTCCGCATGAGTTCCGAGAACAGCTCCACGCATCGTTCCGACGTCCGACGCATCTCTTCCGGCGGCGCCTACGAGGACGTACTCGGCTACTCCCGTGCCG
This sequence comes from Streptomyces sp. NPDC054956, assembly GCF_053609185.1. NCBI lineage: Bacteria > Bacillati > Actinomycetota > Actinomycetes > Kitasatosporales > Streptomycetaceae > Streptomyces > Streptomyces sp. NPDC054956. The sequence continues at coordinate 7,866 of NZ_JBSGXB010000280.1, forward strand.
TCCAGCTCCCCAACGGGCTGGTCCTGGTCTCCGGCTGCACCGGCGCCGACGCGGGCGGCCCGTACGACCAGACGAAGAAGGCCTTCTCCGTGGCCTTCGCCGCCCTGGAGCAGGCCGGGCTCGGCCCCGAGCACGTGGTCCGCACCCGGCTCTACCTCACCCACGCCCGTGACGTGGACGAGGTCGGCCGCGCCCACAGCGAGCTCTTCGACAAGATCCGCCCCGCCTCGACGCTGATCATCGTCAACGGGTTCGTCGACCCGAGCATGGTCGTCGAGGTGGAGGTCGAGGCCTTCGGCCCCGTCGAGGGAGGCTCCGCGTGACCCTCGCCGTACGGGTGATCCCCTGCCTGGACGTCGACAACGGCCGGGTCGTCAAGGGCGTCAACTTCCAGAACCTGCGCGACGCGGGCGACCCCGTCGAGATGGCCAAGCTCTACGACGCCGAAGGCGCCGACGAGCTGACCTTCCTCGACATCACCGCGTCCTCCGGGAACCGTGAGACCACCTACGACGTGGTGCGCCGCACCGCCGAGCAGGTCTTCATCCCGCTGACCGTCGGCGGCGGCGTGCGCACCGCCGACGACGTGGACAAGCTGCTGCGGGCCGGCGCCGACAAGGTCGGCGTGAACACCGCCGCCATCGCCCGTCCCGAGCTCATCCAGGAGATCGCGGAGCGCTTCGGCCGGCAGGTGCTCGTCCTGTCCGTGGACGCGCGCCGCACGGCCTCCGGCTCCTTCGAGGTGACCACCCACGGCGGCCGGAAGAGCGCCGGCATCGACGCCGTCGAATGGGCCCACCGGGCGGCCGAACTGGGCGCCGGGGAAATCCTGTTGAACTCGATGGACGCGGACGGTACCAAGGACGGCTACGACACCGAGATGATCGCGGCCGTGCGCAAGCACGTCACGGTCCCGGTGATCGCCTCGGGCGGCGCGGGCAAGCTCGCGCACTTCCCGCCGGCGATCGCGGCGGGCGCCGACGCGGTGCTCGCGGCGTCCGTGTTCCACTTCGGCGACCTGCGCATCGGGCAGGTCAAGGACGCGCTGCGCGAGGCGGGCCACCCGGTCCGCTGAGGTTCCACCTGGGGGCGGGTTGAACGGGAACGGGGTCGGGGACGGCGGCCGGGGCGGCTTCGGCAGCGGCGGGACCGTCTGGCGGGACGCCAACGTGCTGCGCTGGCTCGCCGCCTACGGGTCCTCGCTCATCGGGGACGGGGTCTACTTCCTCGCCCTCGGCTGGGCGGCCGCCCAGACGGCCGGCCCGGCCGAGGTCGGCCTGGTCATGGCCGTCGGCGCGGTGCCGCGCGCGCTGCTGATGCTGGGCGGCGGGGTCGTCGCCGACCGGTTCGGCCCCCGGCTGGTCGTCATCTCCTCGGACGCCGTGCGCTGCGCGGTGATCCTCGTACTGGCCCTGCTGGCCGCCCTCACCTCCCCGGGACTGTGGGCGCTGGTCCTGGTCGCCCTGGTCTTCGGCGTCGTGGACGCGCTGTTCATGCCGGCGGTCGGGGCGCTGCCGCCGCGGATCGCGGCCCCCGGACAGCTGGTACGGGTCCAGGGGCTGCGCAGCCTGGCCGAACGCGTCGGGCACACGGCGGGGCCGCCCGCGGCGGGCCTGGCGATGGGCCTCGGCGGGCCGGCGGCGGCCTTCGGGGTGGCCTCGGCGCTGTTCGGGCTCTCGCTGGTGCTGCTGCTGGCGGTACGGATCTCCCCGGTGGCCGCCTCGGGCGGCGCGGCCGTCGCCGCCGACGGCGCCCGGGGGAGCGCAGGCCCCGAGACGCCCTGGCAGCAACTGCTCTCCGGGCTCGGGTACATCCGCCGGCACGGCCTGATAGGACCCCTGGTCCTGTCCGGGGCACTGAGCCAGCTGGGTACCTCGGCGCCGATGACGCTGGGGCTGATCCTGATCGCGGGGGAGCGGGGCTGGGGCCCCGGCGGGGTCGGCTGGATCGTCGGCGGCATGGGCGTGGGCGCGGCGGCGAGCGCGCTGGTGCTGACCCTGATCCCTCGGTTCCCCCGGGCCGGGGCGGTCCAGAACCTCACCCTGATCGTCGGCTCGGCCGGCATCGGAGGGCTGGCCCTGACGCCGAGCCTGCCGGTGGCGGTGGCCCTGGCCGTGCTGACGGGGCTGGTGTGCGGGATCTGCGGGGGCCTGGCGATCGCCCTGATCCAGACGGCCACCGACCCCTCGTACCTGGGCCGGGTCAGCTCCGTGATGGCCTTCACGGCGGTGGGGCTGGCGCCGCTGGCGTATCCGGTGTTCGGTCTGGCCGCGAATGTGTGGGGCGTGACCCCGGTCTTCCTGGCGGGTGCGGCGGTGTCGATGGCGGGCGCGATCGTGGGCACCTCGGCCCCCGCGGTCCGCCGCGCGGAACTGGCCTTCGCGCCTTCCTGACGCGTCCCCCGCGCCTCAAACGACGGCGGGGCTGGAT
>NZ_JBSGXB010000281.1:0-10230 GCF_053609185.1 Streptomyces sp. NPDC054956
CCGACCGATCCGCCCGCGCGGGCCGCCCCGCGCAGCCGCCGCGCACGCCGCAGGCGCAGCGCAAGTCCGAGACCCGCTCGCGCCTCATCGACGCGGCCGCCGAGCTCTTCGCCCGCAAGGGGTTCCACGCCGTGTCCGCCGAGGCGGTCGCCGAATCGGCCGGGCGTACGACCGGCGCGCTCTACAGCCATTTCGGTGGGAAGGAGGGCCTGCTGCTCGCCCTCCTGGAGGTCTGGAAGGAGCGCACCGCCGAGGAGCTGGCCGCCGAGATCGCGGCGGGCGACCCCGCCGATCCCGCCGTGCACTTCTCCGCGATGTGGGGGAGCCTCACCCGCCCCCACCCCGAACACGGTGACTCCTGGCTGCTGTTGGAGACGGAGCTGTGGCTGCACGCCGCCCGCGGTCCCCTCATCGGCGGTCAACTCGCCCAGCGTTACGCCGAGATCCGCTCCCAGCTCGGCGAGGGGCTCGCCGACTGGGCCGAGGCCACCGGGACCCCCCTCGGCCGCCCGCCCGAGGAGACCGGCGCCCTCGTGCTCGGGATCCTCCTCGGGCTGGCCATGCAGCACCGCCTCGACCCGCAAGGCATCCCCGACACCCTCGTCGTCGAAGCCCTCGGCGCCGTCCTCAGATGAGCCGTCCTCAGATGAAGGGAACCGACCGTGATCCCCACCGGTGAGATAGACCTGCTCGAGGACACCTGGGCCCGCGAGGTCCCGCACGCGCAGTTCGCCCTGCTGCGCCGCGAGGACCCGGTGCACTGGCACGAGGTGCCGGGCCGCCACGACGGGTTCTTCGCCGTCACCCGCCACGCCGACGTCAAGGCGATCAGCCGCGACCCCGAGCTGTGGTCCACCGAACTGGGCTCCTTCATGATCCGGGACCAGGCCCCCGACTCCCTGGAGACCCTGCGCCTGGTGCTGCTGGGCATGGACGCCCCGCGCCACTCCCGGTACCGCTCCCTGGTCAGTGCCGGGTTCACGCCCCGGGTCGTCCGCAGGCTCGCGGCCCGGATCCAGGAGCGGGCGGTCTCCCTGGTGGAGAGCGCGGTCACCCCGGGCCGGGACATGGACTTCGTGGCCGAGGTCGCCGCCTGGCTGCCGATCCAGACGATCTGCGAGATGGTCGGCGTACCCGAAGGTGACGAGCGGCTGATCTTCGAATGGAGCAACCGGATGGCCGGCGGCCAGGACCCGGAGCTCTCGGCGGGCAAGCACGACAGCGACCTCGCGGCCGCCGAGATCTACGCCTACTGCGACGCCCTGGCCGCCGAGCGCCGGGCCCGCCCCCGCGAGGACATCCTCTCGACGCTGGTCCACGCCGAGGTCGACGGGGACCGGCTGACGGAGGACGAGATCAACATGTTCTTCGTCCTGCTGTGCGTGGCGGGCAACGAGACCACCCGCAACCTGCTCTCCGCCACGCTGCTGGCCCTCATCGAGCACCCGTCGGCGCGCGCCGAGCTGGCCGCGGCCCCCGGGGACGAAGCCCTGTGGACCTCGGCGACGGAGGAGTTCCTGCGTTGGGGCGGCTCGATCCACAACTTCCGCCGCACCGCGACCCGCGACACCGTCCTGCGCGGGCAGCCCATCGCCGCGGGCCAGAAGGTGGTCACCTACTACACCTCCGCCAATCGCGACGAGGAGGTCTTCGCGGACCCCTTCGCCTTCGACATCCGCCGCACCCCGAACGACCACGTCACCTTCGGCGGCGGAGGCCCCCACTTCTGCCTCGGCGCGGGCCTGGCCCGCACCCAGATCAAGGCCCTCGTCCGGGAGCTGCTCCGCCGCCACCCCGACTTCGGCCTGGCCGGCGATGTCCGCAGGCTGCGCTCGGACTTCATCAACGGTGTGAAGTACCTCCCGGTGCGCTTCGGCTGAGGCGCCGGCCGATGCTCCGCGTAGGCTCGGCCGGATGTGGATGCGCGAGAAGATCTGGAACGAAGCGACCCCGGCGGAGCGGCGGCTGGCGGGCCTGGCGGTGAACCCGGCCACGCCGGACCGCCTCCTGCTGAGGCTCCTCGCCGACGGCCCGCCGGCCGCGCGGATGGCGCTGTGCGGCGACCGGGACCTGCCGGACACGGTGGTGGACGCGCTGCTCGACCACCCCGACAAGCGGGCGCGCGCCGTCTTCGCTTCCAGTCGGCACGCCGATCCCGCGCAGCGGGCCCGGTTCGTGGACGACCCCGAGTGGTTCGTGAAGGCCCACCTCGCCGAAGGGCCCGCCCTTCACGTGTTGCGGCGGCCCAGGCCACTGCCGGACGAGGTCGTCGTCCACATGATCAGCACGTACGAGAACGACCTCCTGGGCGGTCTCTACCGGCAGATCTCCGCAGGGCTCCGCGACAGCATGCCGACCCACCCAGAGGTGAAGGTCCGCAGGTACGGGGTGGGGTGTTTCGGGTTCCCGGCCGAACTGCGGGCGTCACTGCTCGTCGATCCCGACCCCGACGTGCGGGACAGCGTCCTCCGGCGTGACCAGCACGAGGACCCGAGCTGGGTGGAGGAGAACCTTCCGGACCATTCGTGCCACGCGCGCTCCGGCATGCTGGTGAACGACGCCCTGAGCCGCGCCGTCGTCGACTCCGTCCTCACCGCCCCGGTGGGTGAGGGCGAGCGGGCGGCGCTTGCGCACAACTCCAGCCTGCCGTACGACGTCGTGGTCCTGCTGGCCGCCGATCCCGACCCGGCCGTCCGCAAGTGCGTCGCCGAGCGCGCCGATCTCGGTCCCGCCGAGCGGGCGGCGCTGGCCGTCGACCCCGATCCCGAGGTGCGCCTCGCCATCTCCCTCCACTCGGCCCTCACCGAATCCGAGCGGGCAACGATCGACTACGCGGTGCCCGAGGGCGGCGATTTCGGCCCCTATCCGGACTGGCCGGGGGACCCCGCCGCCGTCCGCCTCAAGGCCCTCTCCGGCCACGTCCTGCTGCGCCGCAGTGCTGCCTCCGATCACCACCTGCCGCCGGACCTCGTCGCGCTGCTCGCCGCCGACGCGGACCTCGGCGTACGGGTCACCCTCGCGCAGAATCACCCCGACGCGCCCGCCGAACTCCTGCTGCGCAGCTTCCTGGAGTACACCGGCCGGGAGCGCGACCACCTGCCCACCCGGCCGCACTTCCCCACCATCGGCCTGGCCGCCTACGCCGACCACGAGGACCCGGCCGTACGGGCCCTCGTGGCCCGGGACCCCGAAGCGGCTCCGGATCTCGTCGACCGGCTCACCCGCGATCCCGATCCGGAGGTCCGGGCCGCCCTGGCCCTGCATCCGAACCTGCCCGCGGCCCGTATCGCCGAACTGCTGGAGGACGAGGAGCTGGCCCGGTACGCGGCGGCGAACCCGGCGCTGGATCCGGCCGTGATGGAGGAGCTCGTCGACTCCCTCTGCTGAGCCACTTGTAGAGCACCTGCTGATTGATGCTCAAAGATGCTCGGTTGTAAGCCAGTTCGAGCATGTTCCTTCAAGTGGGGCCCCGGGAGCGCTATGTTGCCCGGTGCATGCCAAAAGGTGTGTCCGCGATCCGGACCGCACGAGGAGCCGCCCCATGAGACTCATCAGCATCCGCAGGAGCCAACGGCGGCGGCGCGGCCCGGCGGCCGCGCTGCTCGCCGCGGCGCTCGCCGTGGCCGGCCTGGCCGCCGCCGGACCGATCGCCTCACCGGCCTCGGCGGCGGACACCGCAGTGGCCGCCCCGGCGCCGTCCACCGCGGGCAACGTCACCGGATTCACCCAGTCCGGGAACACCTTCACCGCCACCGCGTCCAGCGGCGCCAAGGCCCGCGTGGTGGTCGCCCGCGCCGACATCTTCCGGCTCTGGCTCTCGCCCGACGGCGCCTTCACCAACGACCCGGCCGGCAAGGACCTCGCCCCCACCACCGACTTCGGCTCCGTCAACGCGAGCTGGACCGACGCGGGCACGTACTACCGGATCACCACCGGCTCCCTGTCCATCCGGGTCAACAAGACGCCGCTGCAGTTCTCCGTCTACCGGGCCGACAACACCACCCCCGTATGGCAGGAAGCGCAGCCCACCTCCTGGACCAACAGCCAGACCACCCAGTACCTCGCGCGCGGCGCGGACGAGCAGTTCTACGGAACCGGCCTGCGCCTGGGCGAATGGGCGCTGCGCGGCAAGACCGTCCCGGTCGCCGTCGACAACAAGTGGCGCGAGAACAACAACGCCAGCCCCGCGCCCTTCTACATGTCGACCAACGGCTACGGCGTGATGCGCAACACCTGGGCCCCGGGCTCGTACGGGTTCAACGCGCCCAGCACGCTCACCCACGACGAAAAGCGCTTCGACGCCTGGTACTTCACCGGCGACTCCCTCAAGTCCGTCCTCGACGCCTACACCGACGTCAGCGGCAAACCCTTCATGGCACCGTCGTGGGGCTTCGAGCTCGGCAACGCCGACTGCTTCAACGCCTCCAACCCGGCCTACCAGGGCGACCACAACCGGCTGCGCCACCAGACCACCCCGGACGTCGTCGGCTACGCCACCGACGCCCGCGCCGCCGACATGCCCTCGGGTTGGTTCCTGCCCAACGACGGCTACGGCTGCGGCTACACGGCGCCCCTGAAGTCCACGGTCGACGCGCTCAAGGCCAAGGGCTTCCAGACCGGCCTGTGGACCTCGACCGGCCTCGGCTCCATCAACGAGGAAGTGGGCACCGCCGGCAGCCGCGGGGTGAAGACCGACGTTGCCTGGATCGGCGGCGGCTACAAGACGGCCTTCAGCGGAGTGCAGCAGGCCGTCGACGGCATCGAGAAGAACTCCGACGCCCGCCGCTACGTCTGGACCGTCGACGGCTGGGCCGGCACCCAGCGCAACGCCGTCGTCTGGACCGGCGACACCAACGGCACCTGGGACGACATGCGCTGGCACGTCCCGGCCATCACCGGTGCCGGCCTCTCCGGCCTCAACTACGCCTCCGGGGACGTCGACGGCATCTTCGCCGGCAGTCCGAAGACCTACGCCCGCGACCTGCAGTGGAAGGCCTTCACCCCGGCCTTCATGACCATGTCGGGCTGGGGTGCGACCGGCCCGACCGCCGGATACCAGGACAAGCAGCCCTGGCGGTTCGCGGAGCCGTACCTCTCGATCAACCGCAAGTACCTTCAGCTGAAGATGCGGCTCATGCCGTACCTGTACACGATGAGCCGGACCGCGAACGAGACGGGCGTCCCCAGCACCCGCGCGATGGTGCTCGAATACCCCGAGGACCCGGTGGCGCGCGGCAACCTGACCAGCGGCCAGTTCATGGCCGGTGATTCCTTCCTGGTCGCGCCGGTCGTCTCCGACACCTCCGTACGGGACGGCATTTACCTGCCCGCCGGTACGTGGACGGACTACTGGACGGGCAGGACGTACGCCGGACCGGGCTGGCTCAACGGCTACCAGGCGCCCCTCGACACCCTGCCGCTCTTCGTCAAGGGCGGCGCGATCGTCCCGATGTGGCCGCAGATGAACTACACCGGAGAGAAGGCCGTCTCCACCCTCACCTACGACATCCACCCGCGCGGCAACACCTCCTTCAGCCTCTACGAGGACGACGGCATCACCCGCGCCTACCAGTCGGGCGCGTTCGCCCGCCAGCAGGTCGACGTCACCGCACCCGTCACCGGCGCCGGCGCGGTCACCGTCTCCGTCGGCGCCCCGACCGGCGACTACACCGGCAAACCCGCCTCCCGCGGCTACGAGTTCACCCTCCACGTGGCCACCGCCCCCGGCGCGGTCACCGTCGACGGCTCCGCCCTGACCCGGCTCACGAGCAAGGCCGCGTACGACGCCGCGGCGACGGGCTGGTTCTTCGACGCCTCCGACCGGGGCGGCATCCTGTGGACCAAGACGGGTGCCAAGCCGGGCGCGTTCAGCGTCACGGCCACCGGCACCTCCGTCCCGGCCGCCGACCCCATTCCCGCCACCTCCAGCCCCGTCCCGCAGTCGGCCTGGACCCTGGTCTCCGCCGACAGTCAGGAGACCTCCGCCGAGAACGGCGCCGCCCGCAACGCCTTCGACGGCAACACGGGCACCATCTGGCACACCGCCTGGTCCTCCGGCACCCCGGCCGCCCTGCCGCACGAGATCCAGATCGACCTCGGCGCCCGCTACACCGTGGACGGCCTCGGCTACCTGCCCCGCCAGGACGGCGGGGTCAACGGCCGGATCGGCGGATACGAGGTCTACGTCTCGGACACCACCACCGACTGGGGGCCGGCGGTGGGCACCGGCACCTTCGCCGACACCTCCTCCCTCAAGTCCGTCTCCCTGGCCGCGAAGGCGGGCCGCTACCTCCGCGTCAGGGCGCTGACCGAGGCGGGCGGCCGAGGCCCCTGGACCAGCGCCGCCGAGTTCACCCTCACCGGCCGCCCGACCCCGCTGCCGGCCGCCGCGACCCTGGTCAACGGGGCATCGGCCACCTGCATCGACCTCCCGGGGAGCGCCACCACCCCGGGCACCCAGCCCACCCTCTACAGCTGCCACGGCGGCCCGAACCAGCGCTGGACCCTCCAGGGCGACGGCCGCCTGACCGGACTGAACGGAGTCTGCCTCGACGCGGCCACGCCCTCGGCCGTAGCCGTCCAGACCTGCAACGGCAGCTCCGGCCAGACCTGGCAGACCGGCCCCGACGGCAGCCTGCGCAACGCCGGCCAATGCCTGACCCCGGCCGGCTCCGCCACCGCCAACGGCACCAAACTCACCCGGGTCGCCTGCACCACGACCGCGGCCCAACGCTGGACCTTCACTCCCTGACCCCCGCCCCCACCCCCCCCCCAGACCCCGGCCCGGCGTCCCGCCGGGCCGGGCTCGCCCTTCCCCCACCCCGTTGACCGGGGGTTATGGTGTGGCCCCGGGCCCCAGGCCCCCGTACCGCTCAGGAAGGCGCCCATGCCCGCAGGGAAGATGCACGCAGACGAACCGGACATCGACACCTCCCTCGTGCGCCGGCTGATCGCAGGTCAGTTCCCGCAGTGGGCGGGGCTCCCCGTCGAGCGGGTGGATTCCGCCGGCACCTCCAACGCGATGTACCGGCTCGGCGCGGACATGGTCGTACGGCTCCCCCTCACGGCGGGATCGGCCGCGGACGTGCTGTCGGAGCAGACCTGGCTGACGCGGCTCGCCCCCGGGCTGCCGGCACCCGTTCCCGTTCCGCTGGGCGCGGGAGGGGCCGCCGAGGGATATCCGTGGCCCTGGTCCGTCTACGGATGGCTCCCCGGCGCCAATCCGGTGGTCGGCGGGGTCGCCGAACCGGAGATGCTCGCGAAAGACTTGGCGGAGTTCGTCACCGCGCTGCACCAAGCGGATACGGAGGGCGCGCCGGCCTCCTACCGCAGCGAGACCCTCGCCGCGCGGGACGCCCGTACCCGCACCGTGATCGCGTCACTGGGCGCGAGCGGCGACATCGACGCCGCGGCGGTGACCGCGCTGTGGGAGGAGGCCCTGCGGGCCCCGGAGCGGACCGGTCCGCCGGTCTGGATCCACGCGGACCTCCAGCCGGGCAACATGCTGCTGGCCGACGACCGGCTCTCCGCCGTCATCGACTTCGGCTGCGCCGGTCTCGGAGATCCCGCGGTCGACCTGATCGCCGCCTGGTACGTGCTCCCGGCCGCCGCGCGGCCCGTCTTCCGGGCGGCCCTGGGCGCGGACGACGCGACCTGGACCCGCGGGCGCGGCTGGGCCCTGTCGATCGCGCTCCCCGAACTGGACTACTACCGCGTCACGAACCCGGTCATGGCGGCCACCGCCCGCCACGTCATCCGCGAACTCCTCGCCTTTCGCCCGGCGCACGACTGAACCCGGCCCGCCGGGGGATGGATCTTGTCGGTGCCGGTTGCGAGGATGGGCGCCATGACACCTTTACTCCTGACCGACATTGACCGTGCCGTCCGCAGCAGTTGGAGCGAGCAGACCTGCACCCCCGAGTACCGCGACCGCTGGACCCGGGAGAACCCCGCCCGTGACCAGTGCGGAGTGACCGCCCTGGTCCTCCACGACCTGCTCGGCGGCGAGCTGATCCGCGGCGAGGTCCTCGTCGACGGTGAGCGCGTGGACTACCACTGGTGGAACCGCCTGGGTCTGGGCGTCGAGATCGACCTGACCCGGGAGCAGTTCGGCCCGGAGGAGAAGATCAGCGAGGGCGTCGTCGTCCCCCGTCCCCCGGAGAGCGAGATGCGCCGCCTGCGCACGGAGTACGAGATCCTGCGCGAACAGGTGCTGGCGAAGCTCGAGATCGACGCGCGCTAAACGGCCCAGGCCTGGCGGTACGCGTACGGACGCCGGCGGGTCGGCACCCGTTCCCGTCCTCGCGATGACGGGGACGGGTTGCCGCCCTGGGCCGTGAATCGATCGTCGGGCAGGGCGGTCACCCAAGTCAATCCTCCACATTTCTGGTAACCCCCCAGTGATAGCTTGGGGGTTGTGACCCTCGACGACCTCCGTGTCTTCGTCGCCGTCTGCCGGGCCGGCAGCCTCAGCGCCGTCGCCCGCGACCTCGGCCGTACGCAGTCCGCCGTCAGCCAGCACGTCCGGCGGCTGGAGAAGGAGACCGGAGCCGCGCTCCTGGAACGCCACCCGCGCGGGGTGTCGCCCACCGAGGCGGGCCTGATCCTCCAGGCGGCCGCCGCCGACGGCATCGCCGGACTCGACGGGGCCCTGCGCCGGCTCGACACCCTCGTACGGGACGACGGCGGATCGGTCCGCGTCACCACCGGGGCCACGACCGTGCGGCACTTCATGGCCGAGGCCGTCGTCGCCTTCCGCGCCCGCCACCCCCGGGTCAGCCTGGAGTTCCAGACCGAGAACTCCAGCCGGAGCTGTTTCGAGGCGCTCGCCGCCGACGACCTCGACCTCGCCTGGATCACCATCGGCGGACCCGTGCGCGGCATCGAGCAGCGCCCCGTCATGAGCCTGCCCTGGGTCCTCGCGGTCGGCGCCGACGACCCGCTCGCCTCGCGCTCCCGACTGGAGCCCGCCGACCTGGCCGGCATCCGCCACATCAGGCTCCCGGAGAACTCCACCTCCCGCGCCCACCTCGACACCGCCCTCGACGAAGCCGGCATCCGGATCTCCTCCGACACCGGCGTCGCCGACTGGGACACCGCCCTACTGCTGTCCGAACTGGGCCTCGGCCACGCCGTCGTACCCGCCCTGCCCGGCTGGCAGGTCCCCGGATCGGACGGGCCGCTGCGCCTCGTGCCGATCCCGGCCCTGCGACCCCTGGCGGTCGGCTGGGCCGTGCGCCGCTGGTCCTCCCTCGCCCCGCTCGCCCGGGCCTTCGCCGACGAGGTGGCCCGCACCTGCGTGGCGCGCGCGGGCGCGTCCCGGCAGCCGTGACGCCGGCAGCAGTCCCGCGGCGGCCAGCGCGGCCAGGACTGCGGTCGAAGCCCCCGCCGTGCCCGCCGCCCCCGCCGTCCCCGCGGCCACGGCGATGCCGAGGGACGGCCCCACGTTCATCGCCGTCTGCTTGAGCCCGCCCACCACCCCCGCGTGTCCGGCGGGCGCGTCCCCGACCACCGTCCCGGTGGCCGTCACCATGACGGCGGCGAAGCCCGCTCCGAGCACCGCGAACCCCCACCCCGGCCCCAGCCCCGTGATCCCGAGCGCCACCAGCCCGGTTCCGGCGAGCGCCGTGGTCCGCGCCCCGAACCTGCGCAGCGCGGCCCCCGCCACCGGTGACCCGGCGACCATGGCGGCGGTCATGGGCAGCACCCGCAGCCCGGTCGCGAGCGGATCCAGCCCCGCCGTGTCCTGGAGCGCGAAGCTCGCCGAGAACAGGGCCCCGAACATCGCGCCGGAGACCAGGGTCAGCAGCGCGATGGACGAGGTCACCGAACGGGACCGGGCCACCGGCAGCGGTACCAGCCGGTCCTGGGGCCGCGCGGAGCGCCGCTCCGAGCGGACGAGCAGGGCCGTGAGCGCGGCCGCCGCGGCCAGCCCGGCGAGCGTCGCCGGCCCCGCCCAGCCGTGTTCCGGTACGCCGGCCAGCGCGTGCACGAGCACCGCCACGGCCGTCGCGAGCAGGGCCGCCCCGCCCGGCCGGACCCGGCCGGGCTCCGTGCGCGGGGGCACGGGAACCCGTACGAACAGGGCCGCGGCGGCGATCGCCAGGGCGGCGGGGACGTTCGCGACGAACACCGCGCGCCAGCCGAAGCGTTCGACGAGGAGGCCCCCGAGGAGCGGACCGGCCGCGGCGGACAGTCCGATGGCGGCGGTGCGCACCGCGACCGCGGTAC
>NZ_JBSGXB010000282.1:0-10112 GCF_053609185.1 Streptomyces sp. NPDC054956
CGGGGTGGTGGGGGCCGTGGGCGGCCTTTGTGGGGGCCCTGTTGGGGGGGGGGGGGGGGGGGGGGGCCTGGGGGTCCGGCGGGTCGGCGCGGGGGTTCTTGCCCCCCGGGCGCCGCCAGGGCCAGGTCCCTCAGGGCCTTGGCCACCACCTGGTGCGGCTCCAGCCACACCGCGTCGCGCAGGGCGCTGACGTCCATCCCGGCGCGCTCCTGGAACTCGGTGCGGGTGAACCCGGGCACCACCGCCAGCACGCGGACGCCGTACGGCTCCATGTCCACGCGCAGCGATTCGCTGAAGGCCGTGATCCAGGCCTTCGCGGCCCCGTACGTCCCGGTCGGCAGCAGTCCGGCCACCGAGGACACGTTGAGCACCGCGCCCCGGCGGCGCTCGCGCAGGCCGGGCAGTACCGCGTGGGTGAGCCGCAGCGGGACCTTGACCAGCAGGTCCAGCATCCGCTCCTCGTCCTCGACCGGGTTGTACGGGAAGGGTGCGGGGAGTCCGAAGCCGGCGTTGTTGACCAGGATGTCGACGGGCCGCTCCGGGTCGGCGAGTCGCTCCGCGACCTCGTCGAGGCCGTCGGCGTCGAGCAGGTCCGCGGGCAACACCTCGCAGACGGAGCCGAATTCCCGGGCGAGCCCCTCGGCGACCTCCTCCAGACGGGACTTGTCGCGGGCCACGAGGACGAGGTCGCAGCCCTTGGCCGCGAAGCCGCGGGCGAAGGCCGCGCCGAGTCCGGCGCTGGCCCCTGTGATCAGTACGGTGGTCAAGAGACGTTCACTTCCTGGCGGTTGCTGGGGTGAAAGCGGTGGTGGCCGGTGAGCCGTAGGCGCGGGCGACGTCCACGAGGAACCGCGCCTCGCCCTCCAGGTCCCCGCTGTCGGCCGAGGTCTGGATGGCGGCCGGGAGTTCCAACGCGTCCGACTCGCCGCGCTGTTGCGGGATTCCGGCGAGCTTGGCCCGGCGCGCCTCCTTCAGTACGCAGGCCAGCGCGGCCGCGCTGCGCCGCGGTTCGGGGACTCCGTTCCCGGCGACGTGGCCGCGCGCGAGCTCCGGCACCCCCGGGGCCACGTACTCGCCGAGGATCAGGATGGCGTCGCGGGTCTCGATGACCTTGCGGTAGACGAGCAGGTTGCGCGGGACCGGCGGCCACAGCAGTTCCAGTACCCGCGCGGGACGCGGCTTGTTGAGGGCGACGTGCGGCACGGCGTGGACCAGGTCGCGCCAGAGTGGCCAGAGCCGCCAGGCGGTGAGGACGTCGGAGGCCGTACCGCGGAAGGTGAAGAGCGTCGGGACGAGGATGGCGGCGGCGCGCAGCAGTCCGTGCGTGTTCATCAGCAGCGGGTTGGCGGGCATCGCCCAGGTGGCGCCGAAGAGCGCCTTGAGCAGGTACACGAACCAGAACACCCCGGCGAGCGCGGTGCCGAGGCCGAACAGCCGCAGTCCGGCGGCCAGTCCCCGGCTCTCGGTGCGCCCGCCGTAGCGCCAGCAGACGGACACGCAGATGGTGTTGGCGAGCAGGTGCGCGGAGATCAGCACCAGCCAGTAGGCGAGGGAGGGTACGGGGTCGCCTGCCGGCGGGATGGTGTGCGTGCCGTGGGCCGGCGCGGCCGCGTCCAGCGCGACGAGGGTGGCCAGCCAGACGAGCGTGCCGGCGCCCGAGGCGATCTGGAGCCGGCGGCCGCGGGTGGCGGAGGCCACGAAGTAGAGCACGGCGCCGGCGGACAGGACGCCTATGAGGTTGCGGACCAGGCCGATGGTGTGCGCGTACCCCGGGTCGCGGCCCATGGCGTACGCGACGACGTCGGGCAGGTTCAGGGTCATCGCGGCGGCGGCCGTCGCGACGGCGAGCCACAGGCCGCGCTGGTGCGGGGCGCGCAGGGCTCCGGGCGCGCGGAGCAGTACGGCGATCCAGAGGCAGACGACGCTGGGGACGGCGAGCGCGTCGCCGAGCGCCATGAGGTCAGAAGCCACGACGGCCCCGCCCCCGTCCGCGCCGCTCGTAGCCCATCGCGGACTCCAGCCGGGCGAGCGTGTCCCGGTCACCGGCGCCGTGGGCGTGGTGCGGGCCGGGGTTCGTCGTGCGGGTGCGGATCATGCTGGCGAGCATCTCCGCCTCCTGCTCCTGATGGGTGGTGTAGTTGGTGCGGCCGAGGACCGTGGGCACCTGCCCGCCGTCCTCGCCGCTCCCGGTGGGGTCCTCCGCGTCGAGCGAGTGGTGGCCGAAGAGGATGTGGCCGAGCTCGTGGAGCACGATGTGCTCGCGGTGCAGGGGGGTGGTCTGGGCCTCGTAGAAGACGTAGTCGACGCTGGCGGTGCCGACCCACAGTCCGCACACCCCGGACTCCGCCGCTTCCTTGGGCAGCGGGTGCAACCGGATCGGCCGGCCCCGCTGTTCGGCTATCCGGTCGCACAGCACCTCGAGGGAGAACGGGTGCGTCAGCTCAAGACGGCCGAGAATCGCCTCGCAGCGTTTGCGCAGACTGGGTTGCGGGTGGCGCATGTGTTCCCTCTTCGGACCCTTTCTCGGGCAACGTCGATAGGAGTGCGTGGGCAGGGGCATGACGTCCTTTGCCTTCAAGTGCCTTCAAGGCGAACTCGGGAGTGCGGTCCTGAGTGGGAAAACACGGACGCCCGTTCGCCGAAAGACGAACGGGCGTTCCACCATGCCTACAGATCTTGCAAGGGAGTTGGCAAGGTATGTCCCCATGTGAGGTACCTATTCGGCCAACCCGTCACACGCTGCCACGAACCGTCAGCGCTTGCGCCCGCCCCGCTCGTCGGGGCCGGTGAGACCGGCGCGCCGCAGGGCGTCGGCCATCGCGCTGTTGGAGGGTGCCGGAGCCGAGCCGCCCTGACCGCCCTGGCGCTGACCGCGGCCGCCGTCCCGGGAAGCACCCTGGCCGCGCTGACCGCCCTGACCGCCTTGGCCGCCCTGACCGCCCGCCGCGCCGCGCTGCTGCGGCGGCCGGCCGCCACCGCGCCGCTCGCCGCGCTCGCCCCGTTCGCCGCGCTCCTCGCGCTGCTTCGGCGCACGGTCCCCGCCGCGCTCCGCCTCGTCCTCCAGGCGCAGCGTCAGCGAGATCCGCTTGCGCGGGATGTCCACGTCCATGACCTTCACGCGGACGATGTCGCCCGGCTTGACCACGTCCCGGGGGTCCTTGACGAAGTTCTTCGACAGCGCCGAGACGTGGGCCAGCCCGTCCTGGTGGACGCCGATGTCGATGAAGGCGCCGAAGGCGGCCACGTTGGTGACCACGCCCTCCAGGATCATCCCCGGAGCCAGGTCGCCGATCTTCTCGACGCCCTCCTTGAAGGTGGCCGTCTTGAACGCGGGACGCGGGTCCCGGCCCGGCTTCTCCAGCTCGCGCAGGATGTCCGTGACCGTCGGCAGGCCGAAGGCCTCGGTGACGAACTGCTCGGGGCGCAGCGAGCGCAGCACGCCCGTGTTGCCGATCAGGGCCGCGACCTCGCTGCCCGCCGTCCTGCCCATCGTGCGGACCACCGGGTACGCCTCCGGGTGCACGCTGGAGGCGTCCAGCGGGTCGTCCCCGTCGCGGATGCGCAGGAAGCCCGCGCACTGCTCGTACGCCTTCGGGCCGAGCCGGGCCACGTCCTTGAGCCCCTTGCGGTTGCGGAAGGGGCCGTTGGCGTCGCGGTGCGCGACGATGTTCTCGGCGAGTCCGCCGCTGATGCCCGACACGCGCGAAAGCAGCGGCGCCGAGGCGGTGTTGACGTCGACGCCGACGCCGTTCACACAGTCCTCGACGACGGCGTCGAGCGAGCGCGAGAGCTTCACCTCGGAGAGGTCGTGCTGGTACTGGCCCACGCCGATCGACTTCGGGTCGATCTTGACCAGTTCGGCGAGCGGGTCCTGCAGGCGGCGGGCGATGGAGACGGCGCCGCGCAACGACACGTCCATGTCCGGGAGTTCCTGCGAGGCGAAGGCGGAGGCCGAGTACACGGAGGCGCCGGCCTCCGAGACCATCACCTTGGTGAGCTTCAGCTCGGGGTGGCGGGTGATGAGGTCCCCGGCGAGCTTGTCGGTCTCGCGGGATGCGGTGCCGTTGCCGATGGCGACGAGCTCGACCGCGTGTTCCTTCGCGAGCCGGGCCAGCTTGGCGAGGGCCTCGTCCCACTTGTTGGCGGGCACGTGCGGGTAGATCACGTCCGTGGCCACGACCTTGCCGGTGGCGTCCACGACGGCGACCTTCACGCCGGTGCGGAAGCCCGGGTCGAGGCCGAGGGTGGCCCGGGTGCCGGCGGGGGCCGCGAGCAGCAGGTCGCGCAGGTTCGAGGCGAAGACCCGTACGGCCTCGTCCTCGGCGGCCTGGCGCAGCCGCATCCGCAGGTCGATGCCGAGGTGCACCTGGATCTTGGTGCGCCAGGCCCAGCGGACGGTGTCGGCGAGCCACTTGTCGCCGGGCCGGCCGCGGTCGTTGATGCCGAAGCGCCTCGCGACCATGCCCTCGTACGTGGAGGGTCCGGGCGTCTCGCTCGGCTCCTCCGGTTCCAGGGTCAGGTCGAGGACGTCCTCCTTCTCGCCGCGCAGCATGGCGAGCACGCGGTGCGAGGGGAGCGCGGTGAACGGCTCGGTGAAGTCGAAGTAGTCGGAGAACTTGGCGCCCGCCTCCTCCTTGCCCTCACGGACCTTCGCGGCGAGCCGGCCGCGGCCCCACATGCGCTCGCGCAGTTCGCCGATGAGGTCGGCGTCCTCGCCGAACTTCTCGGTGAGGATGGCGCGGGCGCCCTCCAGGGCGGCGGCCGGGTCGGCGACGCCCTTGTCGGCGTCGACGAACGCGGCCGCCCGGGCCACGGGGTCCACCGAGGCGTCGGCCAGCAGGCCTTCGGCGAGCGGCTCCAGGCCGGCTTCGCGGGCGATCTGCGCCTTGGTGCGGCGCTTGGTCTTGAAGGGGAGGTAGATGTCCTCCAGCCGGGCCTTGGTGTCGGCCGCGTTGATGCGGGCCTCCAGCTCGGCGTCGAGCTTGCCCTGTTCCCGTACGGAGGCGAGGATCGCCGCGCGCCGGTCCTCCAGCTCGCGCAGGTAGCGCAGCCGCTCCTCCAGGGTGCGCAGCTGGGCGTCGTCGAGCATCTCGGTCGCTTCCTTGCGGTAGCGAGCGATGAACGGCACGGTGGAGCCGCCGTCGAGCAGCTCGACGGCGGACTTGACCTGCCGCTCCCGTACGCCGAGCTCCTCGGCGATCCTGCCTTCGATGGACATCGTCACTGTGCGGTCCCGCCTGCCTTCGTACGTGTACGTGATGGTGCTGCGTGCTTCGTCGGAAGGCTGCCAATTGTGGCAGGTGGCGGCCGCGGGCGTCGGGAGCCCTGTCCGGCCCGGGTCTCAGACCTTGCCGAACATGTCCTGGGGGAAGGCTCCGGCGAGGAAGGCCTTCATGGTGAAGCCGCCGCCGATCTCGGCGAGGCGGGCGAGTCCGGCCGCGCCGAGGTGCTCGTACGGGGCCGCGTCCAGGCGGTCGGTCTCCGCCTCCAGGGCTTCGCGCAGTGCCGTTCCCTCGGGCGTGAGCTCGCCCTCGGCGTCGAGCAGACCGCGCTCGCGCAGCCGCCCGGCCGCCGCGTCGAGGTCGGACTGGTCCCAGCCGCGTATCGACCTGAGGTACTTCGGGGTCATGCCGCGGCCGGTCGCCGTGTGGCTGACCAGGGCTTCGACGGGGTCCAGGCCGACGGTGAGCAGGGCGACGAGGTGTCCGTCGCCGCGGTGCTCGCGCAGCAGGGTGGTGGCGTGCCACAGACGCAGGTGCGGCTCCTCGGGTACGGGGAGGTCGGCGTGGGCCGAGTAGAGGGTGCGGGCGTGCCGGGTGCAGGCCGCGGTCGCGGTCAGGGCCAGCTCGGCGGCCTCCGCCATCTCCGGGGACTCGATGGTCTCGGGGCCCAGCAGCCGGCGCAGCGTGCTGTCGGCGGCCCGCAGCCGGGCGGCGAGGACCTGCTCGGGGGTGGCCGTGTCCCAGACCGCCGGGAGGTGCCCGGCGACGAAGTCGTGGCGGTAGTTGTAGAACGTCGCCGTCACCGTGCCGGCGCCGACCGCGCCCATGGCGGCGGACCGGGAGGAGAGGTTGATCGCGCCCCAGTCGGTGATCCCGAGGGCGGCGAACTCCTTCACGATGTCCGGCGAGAAGTAGACGGTGGCGTGCAGCGGGTTGATCGCCCCGTGCCAAGCGTGGCGGGCGGCGCGCTCGGGAAGTGTCATGGCGCGAGACTACCGACTGCTTGGTATGCCCGGAAGGAGCGGTAACCGGCCCGATCCGGTGGCCGGCCGTCCGGATCCGTGCAGGTGGCGGGGACCGCGGGCCGCCGGGCGCGGGGAGCGGGCCGCCGGGCGCGGCGAGCGCATACGGCCTGTGACGGCCGAATGGCGATCGTGTGACAGCAGGGGCCATGGACATGACGTGGGGCGGCGGGGGTGAATACGGTCCAACGGAAGCCACTCCCCTACCCATTGGAGTCCAAGGTGCACCGCAAAGTCATCGCCCCGAGCGTGCTCGCCGCTTCCCTCCTGCTGGTGATCCCGGCGTCGGCGGCGAGTTCCGGTCCGGGCGCCCCGGGTATCGGCGACCCCTATTACCCGGCCAGCGGCAACGGCGGCTACGACGTCTCCCACTACGACCTGCGCCTGCAGTACCAGCCCAAGACCGACCTGCTGGAGGGCACCGCCACCCTCCTCACCACCGCCAAGCAGGACCTGTCCCGCTTCAACCTGGACTTCGGCCTGGACGTCAGCGAGATCCGGGTCAACGGGGTCAAGGCGAAGTTCGCCAAGTCCGGCACCCAGGAGCTGGAGGTCACCCCGGCCTCCCCGCTGCAGCGCGGCCGGCAGTCGACCGTGGTCGTCAAGTACGCGGGCAAGCCCTCGGAGTTCAAGGTCGACGGCTGGTCGGCCTGGCAGCGCACCCCCGACGGCGGCATCGCCGCGCAGGAGCCCGACTCGGCGGTCTGGTGGTTCCCGAGCAACGACCACCCGCTCGACAAGGCCACCTTCGACATCTCCGTCAACGTGCCCGACGGCACCCAGGCCATCAGCAACGGCGTCCTGCAGTCGCAGAGTTCGCGCCTGGGCTGGACCCGGTACAACTGGCGCTCGAACAAGCCGCAGGCCACGTACCTCGCCACCCTGGCGATCGGCAAGTTCGACGTGACCACCGACAAGACCTCCAGCGGGCTGCCGATCCTGAACGCCTACAGCAAGGACCTCGGCGACAACGCGGGCGCGGCGCGGGCCAGCGTGGAGCGGACCGGCGAGGTCGCGGAGTGGCTGGAGGGGGTCTTCGGCCCGTACCCGTTCAACGCGCTGGGCGGCTACGTCCCGAACGTGCCCAGCGGCTTCGCCCTGGAGACGCAGACCCGGCCGTTCTACAGCCCCCGGCAGTTCGCCAACGGCGCGAACGTCTCGGTGGTCGTGCACGAGCTGGCCCACCAGTGGTACGGGGACAGCGTGTCCGTCGAAGGCTGGAAGGACATCTGGATCAACGAGGGCTTCGCCCGCTACAGCCAGTGGCTGTGGTCGGAGAAGGAGGGCGAGGGCACCGCGCAGGAGCTCGCCGACTGGGCGTACCAGCTGCGCGCGGCCGAGGACCCGTTCTGGCAGGTCAAGCCGGGTGACCCGGGCCCGGAGAACCAGTTCCACGGGGCCGTCTACGACCGCGGCGCGATCGCCATCCAGGCGCTGCGCAACGAGATCGGCGACGAGAAGTTCTTCCAGATCCTCAAGGGCTGGCCGACCGAGCGCGCCTACGGCAACGCCAAGGTCGGCGACTTCGTCCGCTACGCCGAGAAGGTCTCGGGCAAGCCGCTCGCGCAGCTCTTCGAGACCTGGCTGTACACCCCGGGCAAGCCGGCCGCCTCGGCGCTGAACCCGTCGGCTCCGTCCGCGGCGGCCAAGGCCCCGGGCGCCCGCGCCCTGCAGTCCCCGGCCGCCAAGCCGGCGGCGGAGCCGAAGTCCTGGAAGAAGATCGCCGCAACGGACTCGGTCCACGAGGGCCACTGATCCAGGGCCGTACGTAACCCCCCGCGCGCCGGTACCCCTCAGGGGGTGCCGGCGCGTCGGCGTGCGCGGGCGGCCCGGGCGATCGGGAGGTAGCGCAGGCGCTCGGGCAGCAGCGGTACCAGAACCCGTACGACGGTGCTGAACAGGCGCAGCCGGCGCTCCTGGGACCTGGTCCAATTCAGGCCGATGGCGGCGCGGGCGTCGGGCGGCATGTAGCCGACGGTGACGAAGGCCCGGAAGTGCAGGAACGCGGCCCGGAGCACCGGCCAGGCCAGGCGCAGCAGGATCCGGACCGCGAGCGGGCCGCCCTCGGGGCGGGGCAGCGGCGCATCGGTGGCGAGGAGCTCGCGGGCGACCTTGGTGGGCTCGATCTCCTCGGCCAGCATCCGGTGGTAGTACGGCCAGTACTCCTCGATGCTCTGCGGCATGTCCCGGTCGTGCAGGCCCAGGATCCGGCCGACCTGGAGCCACTCCCGGTAGAGCTGGCGCTCCTGGGCGGGGGTGAAGCGGCGCAGCAGGTAGCGCCCGGCGTGGAGGTAGACGGGGAAGCCGGTGGCGTGCACCCAGGCGTAGCAGGCGGGGTCGAGGGAGTGGTAGCGGCGCCCCCGGGTGTCGGTGCCCTGGATCTCCTTGTGCAGCCGGCGCACCCGGCGCCCTTCGGCTGCGGCGTCCGCCCCGCCGTACACCCACAGCTGGACGGAGCGCAGGGAGCGCTCGCCCCGGCCCCAGGGGTCGGTGCGGAAGACGGAGTACTCGTCGACTCCGGCCCCGATGGCGGGGTGGGCCACCTGCATGGTGAAGGCGGCGGGCAGCATGAGCAGCGCCCGGACGTCCCCGGCGATGGTCCAGAGCACTCCGCCGGGCGGCGGGGGCTCGGGGTCCTCGCGCCTCGCGGCCTTCGGCCGGGTCGTCGTGGTCATGCGTGCGCCCCCAGATGTCGGTCTCCGTTCATCCAGTATGACCGCGGACCGTGGGCGCACTCCTGTCCGGAGGGGCCGTGACCAGCCCCTCTTCGCCGGCGATCGGACCGGCGGAGTCCGATGTCCTCACGCCGGACAGAAAGTCGTGTCACGGGTGTTACCCAGAGGTAACCGCGACTGCTTGGATGGCGGAGCCGATCTTCCCCCACAGGAACGAGGGAGACCTCCATGTCGCACGTCCCGCCCCGCAAGGCCCGGTCCGCCGCCGCCGTCGTCGCCGCGATCGCCGCCGGCGCGATCGCCGCCACCACGGCTCCGGCCGCCACCGCCGCGGAGAACACCGCCGCGCCGCGGCTCAGCGTCCTGTCGTACAACGTGTTCCTGATGAGCAAGAACCTGTACCCGAACTGGGGCCAGGACCACCGGGCGACGGAGATCCCGAAGGCCTCCTTCTTCCAGGGCCACGACGTGGTCGTGCTCCAGGAGGCCTTCGACAACGGCGCCTCGGACGCGCTGAAGTCCAACGCCTCCGCGCAGTACCCGTACCAGACCCCCGTCGTGGGCCGCAGCAAGAGCGGCTGGGACGCCACCGGCGGCGCCTACTCCTCCACCACCCCGGAGGACGGCGGCGTCACGGTCCTGAGCAAGTGGCCGATCGTGCGCAAGGAGCAGGTTGTCTACAAGGACGCCTGCGGCGCCGACTGGTGGTCCAACAAGGGCTTCGCCTACGTCGTGCTGAACGTGAACGGCGCCAAGGTCCACGTGGTCGGCACCCACGCCCAGTCCACCGACCCGGGCTGCTCCGCGGGCGAGGCGGCGGAGATGCGCGCCCGCCAGTTCCGCACCATCGACGCGTTCCTGGACGGGAAGAACATCCCGGCGAACGAACAGGTCATCGTGGCGGGCGACATGAACGTCGACTCCCGCACCCCGGAACTCGCCTCGATGCTGGCCAACGCCGACCTCGCCGCCTCCGACACCCGCACGGGCCACCCGTACTCCTTCGACACCGCGCTCAACTCGATAGCGAACTACCGCTACCCGACGGACCCGCGCGAGGACCTGGACTACGTCCTGTACCGCAAGGGCAACGCCCGCCCGGCGAACTGGGAGAACAACGTGGTCAAGGAGCAGTCCGCCCCCTGGACGGTCTCCAGCTGGGGCACCTCGTACACCTACACCAACCTGTCCGA
>NZ_JBSGXB010000283.1:0-10111 GCF_053609185.1 Streptomyces sp. NPDC054956
GGTAGGGGAAGGGCCGGTGCAGCGCCGGGTACAGCCCGACCAGGTCCGCGACCCGCCGTGCCGTCGCCATCCCGAGCGGCCCCGCCGCGAGCCGCGCCGCGAGCACGGCCCGCGGTACGCCGTGCAGCGCGGCCGCCAGTACGCCGGTCAGCCGCGCCTCCCCGGACCTGCGCTCCGCCAACCCGTCGATCCTGCCCGCCACTTCGGCCAGGATCTCCCCGAGGGCGCCGGCGGATGCCGCGCCCGCGGATACCGCATCCGGGGAGCCGGTGTCGGCGGCCTCCGGCTCGCCGGGCACGTCGAATCCCACGGCGCCGAGCAGCCCCGCCGGATCGGGCTCCGCGCCCGACCGCACGTCCCACAGCGGGGCCGCGGGCCCGAGCCCGTTCGGCACCACCTGCGCATACATCCAGTGCGTGTCCGTGGCGACATGGCCGCCCCGCACCCACTTGGCCACGCACCGGCCGAAGTCGGCGCGCTCGAAGCCCGCCGCCGTGCGGACGACGTAGCCCTCCTGCCGCGTCGTGTCGAGCCGCAGCTTGCGCAGGGCGCGCTCGTCGAAGACGCCCCGCCAGAGGACGCGCGGCGCCGGCACGCCGAGGCCGCGCAGGAAGCTCACCGTGCGGTCCCAGTCCAGACAGTGGTCGCCGTCCCACACGGAGAACCCGTAGAACCACGAGTCGAGTTGTTCGTAGGCGAGGGAATGGCGGGCGTACATGTTCTCTCCGCAGATCCGCCAACCGGCCGGTATTCCGGGACCGATGCGGCTCTGCAGGCCCTTCACCCAGGCCCGCGACGGGTGGTGGCCCGAGTCGAGCGAGCGGGCGTGCAGGCCGTCGGAGTACAGGGTGGTGTTCTCACCGTCGAGCTTCTCGGTGACCACGACCTCCCGGCCGGCCAGTCCGTCGAGCCGGGTGGTCCGCACGTCGTCGGAGCTCGCGCCCGGGGACCACGGCACATGCGGGGTCCTGGGGTAGTGCGTGCGCATGGTCCGCTCCTGCTCGACGACGGTGGTACCCCGTGACTCTACGTAGGCGCAACACGGTCGGACCAGCGAATATCGGGAGGAGCGAGGATCGGGGGCGGCGGTCTAGTAACCGATCGTGAACCGCTTGCCCGCGTGCGCGTCGCGTTCGATCTCGTCGACCAGGGCGACGGCGTAGTCCTCCGCGGAGATCATGCTGTGGCCGTCGTCGTCCACGACGAGGTCGTCGAGGCCCAGCCGGTACGTTCCGGTCCGCTCGCCCGGTTCGATCCGGGCGGCCGGGCTGAGGCAGGTCCAGCGGACCTCGTCCACCGGCACGGTCCGCAGGAAGTCGAGGGCGTCCCCGTGGGCGTGCATCACGGCGAGCACCGGTTCCGGGATTCCGGCCTGGTCCCAGACCAGCGGTCCGCCGGGGGTGCGCAGGGAGCCCGCGCCGCCGACGGCGACGACCCGCGGCCGGGGCCCGTCCGCGTCGAGCGCCTGGACGCCGCCGATCAGCGATTTGACCGCGCCGACC
The DNA here is from genome assembly GCF_053609185.1 of Streptomyces sp. NPDC054956. NCBI lineage: Bacteria > Bacillati > Actinomycetota > Actinomycetes > Kitasatosporales > Streptomycetaceae > Streptomyces > Streptomyces sp. NPDC054956. The sequence goes on from NZ_JBSGXB010000283.1 coordinate 1,503, forward strand.
AGGACACCGGGATCACCCGATCCCGGCCCGAACGCGCTCACCACCACGTCCTGTCCGGCCGCCGCCTGGCTCACGGACGCCGGATCGAGGACGTTTCCGCGTACGACGGCGGTGGCGGCACCCGCGTCGGCCTCGGAGAGGCGCGCGGGGTCGCGGACGACGGCTGTGACCTGGTGCCCGCGCCCGGAGGCTTCGTGCAGCACCCGGGATCCGATGGTGCCCGTCGCGCCGAAGAGAGCGATCTTCGCCATGGCGACTCCTGGAGGTGGAGGCGGTGGGGACCCCGGTCGGGGCCCGCCGCGCCCATCCAAGCGAATCCGGCCCCCCGCGCCCGGCACCGCCACGCGGTCAGTGACACAGCGCCACGATGGCCGGGTCCACCGTCCCCCGCGCCGCCGCGCACAGCGGTGCCATGTCGTACGTACGGTCCGGCGCGGGCCGGGACCCGCGGGCCTTGGTGGCCGGCGCCGGAGCGGGCGCGGCGGCGGGCCGCCCGCTCCCGGTCCGCCGGGTCCGCTCCTTCGGCGGCCGCGGCCGGGACGCGGCCGGCTTCGCCCCGTCGCGTGCGCGTGCGCGCTCGCGGGCGGCGGACGCGGGCTCCTCGGCCTCCGTCCCGCCATCGGCCGCCGTCCCGGCATCGGCCGGCGCCCCGGCATCCGCCCCGGGCGGGGGAGTCGGAGCGGCCATGCCCGGCAGCGTCCCCAACGGCAGGGCTCCGTCGGCAGGTTCGGACAGGACCGTGCGCAGCCCGGTCGGCAGCACCACCGGCCGCGCACCCGGCCCCGGGGCGGGCCCGACCGGCCGTACGGTCACGCACCCGGCCGTCACGGCCGCCGTGGCGACGATCAACGCGGCAACGATCAGGGGAACCCGCGGTCCCCGGCGCAACTCCATCCGGCCACCCTGCCCCAGAAACCTCCGCGACCCCGAACGGGCCTCACCCGCAAGGGTGGTCGGGGGCCGGAGCACAGGTCGGGCCGGTGGCTCGGCCGCGGTGCGGGCGCCCGCTCAGCCGCACGTCACGCTGTCCCGGGGCGTGTAACGGGTCTTCATGGTCTCCCGCTTGACCTCTTGGCCGCCCTGGACGAACACCCGGTCCACGGCCACGTCGAAGCCCTCCAGCGGGGACTGCGGTTCGCACTTCGGGCCGTCGTCCGTGCGCGTGGCCGGCGGTGTGACGTTCGTGCGCGGGCCCTTGACCGCGCGCACCTCGTCGTACTTCTTCGTCCCCAGGAAGGTGATGGTGATCGACGTGTCGGTCGCCTCGGCCTGGATGTAGAGGGCCTTGCCCGAGTCGTTGGCGAAGCGCAGGTCCAGGCTGCCCCAGGCGACCGTGGCCTCGCGGCCCTCCGGGTAGCGCTCGATGTAGAAGGAGTGCGCCCCGTACTCGACGGGTTTGACGCCCGCGAAGAACATCGCGTTGAACACGGTGGTGGCGACCGCCGAGACCCCGCCGCCCGAAGCCTTCTCGTACTGGCCGTTGTTGATGATGAGGCCGTCGATGAAGCCGTTCTCCTTCGTGCGTTCGCCGACCCGGCGGTTGAAGCTCCACGTCTCGTCGGGCAGTACGAGCGAGCCGTTGATCAGCTCGGCGGCCCGCCCGATGTTGGTGGTCCGGTACGGGGCCTTCTCGAAGTCGACCTTGAAGGAGGACACCTTCTCCTTGATGCCCAGCTGCTCCACCGTGTTCGCGGCCAGCGTCGGCCGGACCTCCTCGGTGGCGACCTCGCCCGTACGCGCGGCCGCGCCCGACCCGGTCAGCAGCGGCAGCACGGCGGCGTCCAGCCCCTTCTCGCTGACCCGGCGCCCGGCGCGCCCCTCCTCGGCCACCGACACCCGGCCGGCCGCGTCGGTGCGCAGCCGGGCCTCCACCGGCCCCTGCGCGGCCTGGCGCAGCGGACCGGCCAGCTCCGGGTCGGCGAGCAGCGCCTTGCCGTCGAGGGCGGGGGCGAGGCGGCCCGCGCCGTCGTCCTTGACCGTGAGGTGTTCGGCGAGGACGGCGGGGCCGACGGGTATGCGCTTGCCGTCGACGGTGAGGGTGATGGGGGCGGACATCGCGGGTTCGGCAAACTCCTCGAGCGCCCGCGCCGTCTCCTGCTCGCCGATCCGGGGCTCCGTGCGCCGGACGGGCAGCGCGACGGGCCCGTCCGCCGCGTCCCCGGACCGGGGGTACGCGGACCGCAGCGCGCCGAGGGAGGCGTCGACGTCGAGAGCGGTGCCGGTGACCGGGGCGACCGCCTCGGCCTTGCCCTTCCGGAAGGCGACCGAGCCCTCCCGGACCTCCTGCTCGGTCTTCGCGCCGATCCCGTCGAGGGCGCCGCGGGCGGTCTTCTCGTCGAGCCGGACCACCGGCTCCACGTCCCGGTCGCCGGAGGAGAACAGCCTGCCGATCACGCTGACGGGGCCGGAACCGGAGCCCGCGGCCCGGTCGGCGGTGGCGCCGGTGTCCAGGGAGAGCCCGAGCGTGCCCGGCTGCACCCGCTCGGCGTGCTCCCCGACCCGCAGCTCGATCGGGGCCGCGGCGGACGGGCCGAGCTCCCGGTCCAGGACCTGCCGGGCCTCGGCGCGGCTCATCCCGCCTATGTCGACGCCGCGCACCTTGGTGCCGGCGGCGACGTCCTCACCGGCCAGCAGCAGGCCGGCGGCGTACAGCCCACCGAAGCCGAGGACCGCCGCGCCGCCGGCCACGCCCGCGACGCCCGGTACGGTCCACCGTCTGCCGGTGGCCGCCCGGGTGCCCGTACGGGGTGCGCGTCGCATGCCGGGGTCTCTCCCTCGCTCCGGTGACGTGGTCGGACCGGCGGTTTTCATACCGCCAGTCCGCACGCGGAACGTAGCAAGATCCGTGTAACCAGGTAATAAGGAGGTATAGGGGTGGCAAAGCCGGCAAGCGTGATCTCCGTAACCCGGGAGGCGTCCGGGCTGTTGCACAGGCGGCGGGGCCACCACGGTGAGCACCCCCCACGGTGAATGCCCCTACGGTGAATGGAAGCCGATGCCGCAGCTGACCGACGAGGCAGTGACCGACGAGGCCGTGACCGGGGACGCGAGGTGCGGGGCCGAGGAACCGGCCGTCGCCGACCGCCCGGGCCGGCGCACGTGGATGACCCCGCAGGAGTACGGGGCCTCGCGCGCGGCGCTCTGGACCGGCGCGGTCGTCCTGGTCACCGACGCCGACGGGCGCGTCCTCGTCCAGAGCGTCGACTACCGCCCCGACCGGCTCCTGCCCGGCGGCGCGGTGGACGCGGGCGAGGCGCCGGCCGCCGCGGCCGCCCGCGAGATGTACGAGGAGCTGGGCGTCGACGGCCGCTACCCGCGCGGCCTCGCCGTCGACTGGATCCCCGCGGACACGCCCGGGTTCCCGCCCGAGATGCGGTTCCCCGGCGAGATCCTGCACGTCTTCGACGGCGGCACCTGGACCCGCGAGCGCATCGAGTCCGTCCGTCTCCCCGCGCAGGAGGTCACCGGGATCCACTTCGCCGAGCCGGCCGAGCTGCCCGCCCTGATGGACGCGGGCGACGCCCGCCGGGCCCTCTCCGCGCTGCGGGCCCGGATCAACGGCGGAGGCACCGCCCTGCTGGAGGACGGCCGCCCCACCACCCCGACCGCCCTGGACCGGCTCGGCGCCCTGCGCGGCCCGCGCGTCCGCCAGCACGGCACCTGGCATCCCGGTGCCGCCCCTGCCGGGCTGCCCCTGCGGGAGGACGGCCTCGGGTGGCTCTTCGCCCCCGACGGACGCGTGCTGCTGCTCATCGCCCGCGCCACCGGCACGGCCCACCTCCCGGACCCGACGGCCGGCTCCGCCACGGGCGGGTTCACGCTCGGCCACCGCCTCACCGACCGGGGTGCCCAACCGCGCACCGCGGCCCGGCTCGCGTCCGTGCCCGCGAACCCGTACCCGGAGTGCGCGCGGCTGCTGGCCACCCCCGAGCAGGTCCGCGAACTCAGCGACTGGGGTTCCGCGGGCCACGAGGAGCTCGCCGCCGTCCACCAGGCCCGGGTCAGCCTCGGCCTCCCCGAAGCACCCCGCACCCCGCCCACGGAGCTGCCCCCCGAGGGCTGCCGCTGGTGACCGCCCGGGCCGCGGCCACTGCGCCCGGCACAATGCGGCTCAATCCCCGCTCCGCGGGCCGCGGTCCCGCAGCATGGGGGGATGAGCGAGACTGAGTTCACCTACACCCTGTACGTCCAGGCCGACCCCGCCCGGGTGTGGCAGGCGCTGACCGAGCCCGCCTTCACCCGCCGCTACTGGGGGCTCGGCTTCGAGACGGACTGGCGGGTGGGGTCGACCATGGACTGGGTGGAGCGCGGGGCGCGGACCAGCGATCCCGAACAGGTGGTGCTGGAGTGCGTACCGGGCCGGCGGCTCTCCTACACCTGGCACACCTTCACCCCGCAGTGGGCGGCCTCCGTCGGCATCGACGAGGACCTGCGGGCCGAGCTGGCGCGCGAGCGGCGCACGAAGGTGACGTACGAGATCGAGCCGGTCGGTGACACGCTCGCGCGGCTGACCATCCTCCACGAGGGCTTCGAGCCCGGCGGCACCCTCATCGGAATGTGCGGCCGGGCCTGGCCGATGCTCGCGTCCAGCCTCAAGACCCTCCTGGAGACCGGCGCCCCGCTGCCGGAACAGGGCCACGAGAACGAACAGGGCTCCGGCGGCTACGAGACCCACGGCAAGGAGGGCTGAGCGCGCACGCGTGGCAGGGAGGGCCGGGCCGTGGCGCTCGGACCGCTCTGTGATCATGGTGGGAGGTCGTCTACCAGGAGCACCGACATGCCAACCGCGCACCGCTGTCCCGTTCCGTCCTCCCGCCACGGGCGGGTGTGAGCCCGTGAACCTCGCCGAGATACTGGACGCGGCAGCCGCCGGACGCTTCCCGGCGCCCGACGGCTCCACCACCGTCGTCCCGCAGCCCGGTCCCCGGGACGCGGGCGTCCTCGCCTTCACCGCGCACTCCGTGATCTTCACCGACGAGGACCCCGACTGGATACGGGCCACCCTCGCCGGCATCGACTGCGACGCCCTCTCCGCCTCCATGAACCCGCGCTTCCTCGCCGCGCTCCTGGACCGCACGGGCCGGGCGCACGACACCACCGACCTGCTCACCGTCGCCGAACCGCTGCCCGGTGAACCCGGCCTGGAGCTCAAGGAGCTGGAGGACCCCGACCATCCCCGGGTCAGCCGGGCCCGGGGCCGCCGCGACGACGTACGGGTCTGGGCCACGCCCACCGGCGGGGGAGTCCTGGTGCTCGGCCGGGGCGTGGCGGGCCGCTGGGAGACGGCCATCGAGGTCGACGAGGACGCCCGGCACCGGGGCCTCGGCCGGGAGCTGGCCCGCGCCGCCCGTCACCTGGTCCCGGACGGGCAGCCGCTCTGGTCCCAGCAGGCCGCGGGCAATACGCGCAGCATCCGCGCGTTCCAGGCCGCCGGGTACCGGCCGGTCGGCGCGGAGGCCCTGATGCTGGCGCGCGGCTGACCGGACGCCGGTCCCGTCGGCTCGCCCGGCGCTCGCGGCCCGCAGGACTCGACGTCCGCCGCGCTTCCCGGTGGAACGGCCCGGTGCCACCCTGGCCACCGGCCGTCCACCGGAGTCGTGTGGAATGGCCGCATGGGGACGAGCGAGTACCGGATACGTCAGGGGGCAGCCAGGTGAACGAGGACGAGGGGACGACCGCCGAGAGCGAGCCGTCCGAGCACTGGCGCTACGCCCGGCACCTGGAATCCCTGGCCGCCGTCTCCGGCGGGCCGGCGGAGGTCGAGGCCGTGGCCGCCGTCCTGCGCGACCCGGATCCGGTGATGGCCGAGAGCGCGGTCGTCACGCACATGGACCGGCGGGCGGCGAGCCTGCTGGCCGACGACTCCTTCCCCGCCTGGGCCCGGGCCATGGGCGGGGTCCTCGGCGGACGCGCCTTCGCGGCCCGCCGGCTGCGCGAGTGGACCCTGCTCAAGGCCGTCACGCGCGGCGAGCCCTGGTCCCCGGCGGAACTCCTCGCCGCCTCCGACTGGTGTCAGCGCACGGCCGCCCAGACCCTGCACGCGGAGGACGCGCTGCGGCTGCTCGCGGCCGAGGCCCGTACCCGCCGCGTCCGCAACGCGGCGGCCCAGCGGCTGCTGCGGAGGGCCGCGGTGACCGCGTGACCGCGGGGCCGGATGACCGCGGGGCCGGATGACTGCGGGGCCTGATGACCGCGGGGCCTGATGACCGCGGGGCCGGGTGCCGCGAGAGCGCCGGCCGCGCGGGAAATGCGTTTGCGCAGGCCAGGGGCGGTCGGCAACCATCCGGCCATGACTTCCTTCACCGCCCCGGACGGCACCACGCTCGCATTCCACGTCATCGGGGAGGGTGAACCGCTGCTCTGTCTGCCCGGTGGCCCGATGTGCGCGTCGGCGTACCTCGGCGACCTCGGCGGGCTGTCGGAGCACCGCAAGCTGATCATCCTGGACCTGCGCGGCACCGGCGACTCCGCCGTGCCGTCGGACCCGGCCACGTACCGCTGCGACCGGCAGGTCGGGGACGTGGAGGCCCTGCGCGCCCATCTGGGCCTGGAAACCGTCGACTTGCTCGCGCATTCGGCGTCCGGCGATCTCGCCCTGCTCTACGCGGCCCGTCATCCGGAGCGCATCCGTTCCCTCGTGCTGCTCACCCCCCGCGCGCGGGCGCTCGGCGTCGACTTCCCGGTGGAGGGCCGCAAGGAGGCCGTCGCACTGCGGGCCGGGGAGCCGTGGTTCGAGAGCACGCGCGAGGCGCGGGACGCCGTTTGGGGCGGTACCGCGACCGAGGCCGACTGGGACGTCATGACGGCCTTCACGTACGGACGTTGGGACGAGGCCGCGCGGCTGCACGCCGCGTCCTGCGCGGAGCTGTACAACGACGAGGCCGCGGCGCTCTTCGTGTCCGAGGAGGCCTTCGACCCGGATTCCGCGCGCGCCGCCCTGGCGGGCCTGGACGCGCCGGTGCTGATCGTGGCCGGTGACGTGGACAGCGGTCCGCGCCCCGGGACCGCCCGCGAGATCGCGGAGTTGCTCCCCAGGGCCGAGGTGGCCGTGCAGGCGCGCACCGCCCACTACCCGTGGCTCGACGACGCCGAGGCCTTCAACCGGACCGTCCGGGACTTCCTGAACCGCCTCTGACGGCCGGAACGCACGTGGTGCCGGTCCCCGTACGAGGGAACCGGCACCACGCGTCACATCACCGAGGCGGCAACCGCTACTTCGTGCCCCGCCGTACCCGGGCCGCCGCGCGGGCCTCGGCCGCCTGCCGCGCCTCGATGGTCCTGCGGGACTCCTTGCCCTTCCCGGGCCGCCCGGGCCGGGTACCGATCCCGCGGAAGCCGAGGTCCGTGCCCGAGGGCCGGCCCTTGGCGTCGGTCGCGGCGGCACCGGCCAGCGGAACCCCGGACGGGGCCTTCGCCCCGGTGATCCGGCTCAGCGCGGCCTCGCCGGAGCGGACCTGGGTGATGGTCGGCCGGATCTTGGCGTCGGCCATCAGCCGGACGATGTCGCGCCGCTGGTTGGGGGTGACCAGCGTGACCACCTTGCCGGACTCGCCGGCCCGGGCCGTGCGGCCACCGCGGTGCAGGTAGTCCTTGCTGTCGGCCGGCGGGTCCACGTTGACCACGAGGTCGAGGTCCTCGATGTGGATGCCGCGCGCGGCGACGTTGGTCGCGACCAGGACGTTGAGCAGACCGTCCTTGAACTGGCCCAGGGTCCGGGTGCGCTGCGGCTGCGACTTTCCGCTGTGCAGCCCCTCCGCCCGTACGCCCATGGCCCGCAGGTGCTTCACGAACTGGTCGACGCCGTGCTTGGTGTCCAGGAACATCAGCACGCGGCCCTCGCGCGCCGCGATCTCGGTCGCGGCCGAGATCTTGTCGGCGGCGTGGATGTGCAGCACGTGGTGGTCCATCGTGGAGACCGAGGCCGACTGCGGGTCCACGGAGTGGCCGACCGGGTCCTTCAGGTACCGCTGGACCAGCTGGTCGACGTTGCGGTCCAGGGTGGCCGAGAACAGCATCCGCTGACCCGCGTGGTGGCACTGGTCGAGGATCTCGGTGACCTGCGGCATGAAGCCCATGTCGCACATCTGGTCGGCCTCGTCGAGCACCACGATCTTCACGCGCTCGAGGTGGACGTCGCGCCGCCCGATCAGGTCGCTGAGCCGCCCCGGGGTGGCCACCACGATCTCGGCGCCGGTGCGCAGCGCGCCCGTCTGCTTGCCGATCGACAGGCCGCCGACGACGGTGGCCGTGCGCAGCTTCAGGGCCTGCGCGTACGGGGCCAGCGCCTCGGTCACCTGCTGCGCCAGTTCGCGCGTCGGTACGAGGACCAGCGCGAGCGGCCGCTTCGGATCGGCCTGCTGCCCCGCCGTACGGGCGAGCATGGCCAGGCCGAAGGCGAGCGTCTTGCCCGAGCCGGTGCGGCCCCGGCCGAGGATGTCGCGGCCGGCCAGCGAGTTCGGCAGGGTCGCGCCCTGGATCGGGAACGGCTCGGTGACGCCCTGCGCCGCGAGGGTCTTCAGCAGCGCGGCGGGCATGTCCAGGTCGGCGAAGGCGTCGACGGACGGCAGCGCGGGGGTCATGGTCTCCGGCAGAGCGAACTCGGCGGGTGC
>NZ_JBSGXB010000284.1:0-10058 GCF_053609185.1 Streptomyces sp. NPDC054956
CCGGGGATCAGGCCCCGCTCGCCTCGAGCATGTCCTCGCGCTCGACGAGCTTGATGCGCTCGCGGCCCTGCGGCTCGCCCAGTGCCTTCTCGGCGGCGTCGAGCTTGTACCAGCCCTCCCACGTCGTGAAGCGGATCTCCCGACCGGCGAGGAAGGCCTCGACGGCCTCCGGCTCGGGCGCGGCGGGGGTCCGCAGACGGCCTTCCGCGTGGTCGGCGAGCAGGTTCGCGACCGTCTCGTTGGCGTCGCCCTTGGTGTGGCCGATCAGGCCGATCGGACCGCGGCGGATCCAGCCGGTGACGTACGTCGACTGCAGGTGCGCGCCCGCTTCGATGACGCGGCCGCCCTCGTCCGGGACCGTGCCGGAAGCGACGTCCCAGGGCAGCTTGGGCAGTTCGTCGGAGAGGTAGCCGACGGCGCGGTAGACGGACTTGACGTCCCAGTCGGTGAACTTGCCGGTGCCCTTGACGTTGCCGGTGCCGTCGAGCTCGGTGCGCTCGGTGCGCAGACCGACGACCTTGCCGTCCTCGCCGAGGATCTCCGAGGGCGACTCGAAGAAGTGCAGGAAGAGCTTGTGCGGGCGGTCGCCGACGTCGCGGATCGCCCAGTTCTCCAGGGTCTTGGCGACCATGTCGGTCTGCTTGTTCTTGCGGCGCTCGGCGATCGAGCCCTCGTCGTAGTCGATGTCCTCGGGGTTGACGATGACCTCGATGTTCGGCGAGTGGTCGAGCTCGCGCAGCTCCATCGGGCTGAACTTGGCCTGGGCGGGGCCGCGGCGTCCGAAGACGTGGACCTCGAGGGCCTTGTTGGCCTTGAGGCCGTCGTAGACGTTCGCGGGTATCTCGGTGGGCAGCAGCTCGTCGGCGGTCTTGGCGAGGATGCGGGCCACGTCGAGGGCGACGTTGCCGACGCCGAGGACGGCGACCTTCTCCGCTTCCAGCGGCCAGGTGCGCGGGACGTCGGGGTGACCGTCGTACCAGGAGACGAAGTCGGCGGCGCCGTAGGAGCCGTCGAGCTCGACGCCCGGGATGGTGAGGTCGCGGTCGGCGGTGGCACCCGTGGAGAAGATCACGGCGTCGTAGAACGAGTGCAGCTCGTCGAGGCTGATGTCGTTCGGATAGTCGACGTTGCCGAAGAGACGTACCTGCGGCTTGTCGAGCACCTGGTGAAGGGCGGTGATGATGCCCTTGATGCGCGGGTGGTCGGGGGCGACGCCGTACCGGATCAGACCGAAGGGCGCCGGCATCCGCTCGAACAGGTCGATGGAGACACCCGGCTCGGTGGCCGCCTCGGACTTCAGCAGGGCGTCGGCGGCGTAGATGCCGGCGGGGCCGGCACCGACGATTGCTACCCGCAGGGGGCGAGGCATGTCTGGATTCCCTTCGAACGACGAATTGACTCGATCAAGGGAACACTAAACTGAGGCAAGCCTAACCCAGCACCCACCCCCTATTTATGCCCCTATAACTCAGCCTTATGGCTTGTCCAAGCAGGGCTTGGGGGTGGGCCCGGTCCGCACGGGGATTCACCAGGTGCCGGTCACGACCACCGGGTAGGTCTCGCGGGTGCGGACGGTGACCGTACCGGTGTCCCCGTACTCCGCGCGGCGCCAGTCCGCGAAGACCCGTACCAGCCTGCGGGCGTCGTCGCCGCGGCTCTTGCCCACCCCCGCGGTGGTGAAGCTCACCTCCGCCCGGCCCTCCCCGCCCACTTTGCGGACGCGGACCGCGGCGGCACCCGTGACGGTGATGTCCTGGTCCGCCTCGGTGCGGTGCTTGGCGTAGTAGCCGGCGAACTCCCGGGTCATGTCGAACCATCCGGCGGCGCCACAGGGGCCCGCGCCGTTGGTGACGGCCCCGGGGGCGCCGGGCGCGGCCGTGCCGTCGGTGGGCGGGTCCGGGGCGCCGGTGTCCCGGCCGGTGGGCGGGTCGGGGACGCCCGTGTCCTGGTCGGTGGACGGGCCGGCGTACGCGCCCGTCTCCTGGTCCGTGGGCGGGCCGGCGTAGGAACCCGTCTCCTGATCGGTCGGCGGACCCGCGTAGGAGCCCGTCTCCTGGTCCGTCGGGACGTCGGGGGACGACGTGCCGGTGCCCGTGCCGCCGGGCGTCGGCCCGTCCAGATCGCAGATCGTCGGACTCGGCGCCGCCACGGAGGCGGCTCCTGCCACCTCCCCCGCCCGGACGGAGCCGCATCCCGCGAGCACCGCGCACAGCAGTCCCGCGAGCCCCGCCAGTGCCGTTCGCGCGGTCGCGGACCCGGTGGTCCTGGTCTTCTTCATGGCCGTCGCCCCCTTTCCCGCTACAAGAGGGGACGGCGGCACCCGCGGTTCCCTCCCGGCCCGGCCGGCTCGGATCCCGGCGCGGATCCACCCCCGCCCCACGGCGTCCGCACGGCGCGCCCGTTCGTGCCCACGCGCGCCTGGCTTGGGGACCCGTCCGGCATGGGTAGGCTGCCCGGGACACAGTGCACGGCAGGCTCGGGGTGGGGTAATGGGACGTCAGATACGTGTGCCCGGTGCGGTACTGGCGGCCGCGGCGCTGCTGGCGCTCGCCGGATGTTCGGGGACCGGGACGGCCCCCGGGGACGACCCGAAACCGGGCACCGCCTCCTCCGCCCCGCCCGCCGCGTCCGTTTCGCCCGCCGCCCCCGACGACGCCAAGCCCGCTCCCGGGGACCGGCTGCCCGGCATGGTCTCCACGGCCGTGGCCCGTACCCAGCTGGCGGGGCTCAAGGTGGCCGCGCCGGGAACCATGTCCGGTTACAGCCGGGACAAGTTCACGCACTGGGCGGAACAGGGCGACAAGTGCGACACCCGCGAGGTCGTCCTCCAGCGGGACGGCACGAACGTCACCCGGGACTCCGAGTGCAAGGCGGTGTCCGGCACGTGGACGAGCCTGTACGACGACGTCGTGGTCACCGAGGCGTCGAAGATGGACATCGACCACATGGTGCCGCTGGCCGAGGGCTGGCGCTCCGGCGCGGCCGGCTGGGACGCCGCGAAGCGCAAGGCCTTCGCCAACGATCTGACCCACCCGCAACTGCTGGCGGTGACAGCCAAGTCGAACCGCTCGAAGGGCGACCAGAGCCCCGACCTGTGGCAGCCGCCGTCGAAGGCGTCCTGGTGCCAGTACGGCCGGGCCTGGACGACCGTGAAGTCGGCGTACGGCCTGACCGTCACCGAACCGGAGAAGCAGATGCTCTCCACGATGCTGGACACGTGCGCGGCATGACACCGAAAAAGACGGCCTAGAGGACAGCGATGCCCAGGGGGCGGGTGCCCGCCGCGAGTCGGCGGGTGTCGCCGCTGTCGAGGTCCACGACCGTGATGCCGTTCCAGTAGCCGTCGCGGGTGTAGCCCCCGGTGACGTAGGCCGTGCGCCCGTCCCGGGAGACGGCCACGTCCTCGTGCGGTCCGTCCAGGGGGTGGACCCGTTCCGTGCCGTCCGGGGAACGGACCGTGAGGGACGGGCCCTTGCCCTTGCCGGGCTCCACCGCCCCCGTGCCGACCACGAGCAGCCGGCCGTCGGCCGTTTCCGTCGCCCCGTGCTGGTGGGTGTCCGCGGTCATCTTCTCGATCGTGGTGCGCCCGGTCCGCGGGTCCACCACCGCGAGCCGTTCGCCCTCGAAGGGGAGCAGCAGCATCCCGTCGGCCGGCCGTACGACGGTGTAGTGCGGTTTCAGCCAGGAGCCGAGGCCGCCTTCCGTCCCGTACGGGGCCACTTCGATGCGGCGCGGCCGCAGCGAGCCGGCGGGGACGACGGTGACGTCGAAGGAGTCGTGGCCGGTGACGTAGACCTCGGAGCCGTCCCCCGACACGTCCACGTCGAAGGGGCGCCGGCCCACCGGGACCACCGCGGTGACCTCGGCCTTCGCCGTGTCGATGACCTCCAGGACTCCGGTGGTCCCGGGGACGTTCACCCCGACGTAGGCGCGGGCCCCGTCGGGCGAGAGCGCGATGCCCATGCCGCCGCCCCGGTACTCCCCGCCGGTGACGGGCCCGGTGCCGGTGGTGCGGTAGGTGATCCGGGCCAGCCGGGTCCGCGTACGGGTGTCCACGACGGCGACCCCCTCGGCCGTGGCCACCCAGGCCCGGCCGTCCGCGCCGACCACCAGGCCGTACGGGGCCCTGCCGGCGGGGACGGAGCCGACAGCGCCGCGCTCCGGGTCCACGAAGGTGACGGTGTCCGCGCCGAAGTCGGCGACGAGGAGGGTCCCGCCGGGGGTCTGCGAGGCCGTCGGCAGCGGGGAGCCCGCGGGCGCCGCGGCCGGCTCCTCGGCGGGCTGGGTGCAGGCTCCGAGCAGCAGGGCCCCGGCGAGGGCCGCGACGGCGGTACGGGTCCCCCGTACGCGGCGGCGCGGGTGACGGCCCGGTCGGTCTTGCTCCGGCATGGTTGCCCCTCTCGGTTCCGGGGGCGGGGCCGGTGGTGCGCCCGCTCCCCCGTACCCATCCTCACCTCGCGGGAGGGGCCGGCCGCTCGGCCCGGCGGCCGACCACGGGGTCGACCGATCGGTCGATGCGGGGGCCGGGGGTACGGGGGTACGGGGCAGTGGGTGTACGGGGCGGGCGGGTCGGGGCACGGCCGGCCCCGGACCGGGGCCGGCGGCCGACCGCTCAGCCCTCGTACTCCGTGAGGTCGATGGCGTGGATGTTGAGCAGCGCCCCGGATTCCGGGTGCGCGGTGTCCTTCTCCGCCGTCATGCCGAGCTTGCGGATCACGTTCTCGGACTCGTCGTTGCCCGCCCGGTTGACGGCGACGACCCGGTCGAGGCCCCGGTCCTGGAGGGCGAACTCGAGCGTGGCGTGCGCGGCCTCGGAGGCGTAGCCCTGGCCCCAGAAGGAGCGGCCGAGGCGCCAGGTGATCTCAGCTGCCGGCAGGACCTCGGGAAGCCACCACGGCATGGACAGCCCGACGGCGCCGATCAGCTCGCCGGAGGCCAGCAGCTCGACGGCGAAGATCCCGAAGCCCTCCTCGTCCCACTCGTCCTCCCAGCGCTCGATGGTCTCGGCGGTCTCCTCCAGGTCGAGGGTGGAGCCGTCGCCGATCCAGCGCATCACCTCCGAGTCGGCGTTGATCTCCGACAGCGGGACGAGGTCGTCCTCGGTCCAGCGGCGGAGGAGGAGGCGGGGGGTGCGGATCTCGGTCATGGGGCACATCCTGCCGAACGCGCCCGGCATCGGGTAATCGGGGCCCCCGGGACGCCGGATCTAGGCATCCGGACCCGCCTGACCAGCGGCGTCCACCGGATCCCCCGGCCCGCCCGGGCCGGCCTCGTCCCCCGCCGGGACGGTGATCGCGTCGAGCTGGGCCCGCAGGTAGGCGTGCGAGTCGACCGGGTCGTGCGTGACGCGGCCCAGCGGCGCCGGGAGGGACTCCACGCGGGTGTGCGCGTCGCACTCGTAGAAGTAGACCAGCGAGATCAGCTCCTCGGCCGGTGCGTCGGCGGGCGGCGGCAGCACCCGGTGGCGGCCGGCCCGCCACCGGTCGCCCGTCCAACGGGCCATCAGGTCGCCGATGTTCACGGTGAGCGCGGCCGGATCGTACGGGGCGTCCTGCCAGCCCTCGGCGTCGGTGTGGATCTGCAGTCCGCCCGCGCCCTGCTCGCGGTCCAGGACGGTGACGGTGCCGAAATCGGTGTGCGCCCCGATGCGGAACTGGCCGGGCAGCGGCGGCCCGACGATCTCGGTGCCGGGGTACCAGTTGACGTTGAACCCCCAGGTGGGGTGGCCCGTGTGCCGGGTGAAATGGTCCGTCTCCAGGCCCAGGGCGGCGGCCAGCAGCTCCAGCAGTTCGTCGGAGAGCGCCCGCATCGAGGCCAGGTACTCGGCCACCAGCGGCCGCAGCGCGGGCACTTCGGCCGGCCACGCGTTGGGCCGGAACCATTCGGCGTCCACCGCCGCGATCCCGGTCGGGTCATCGGCCGCCCAGGACCACGACTCCTTCAGGTCCGGCGGAGAGGCCTCGCCCTCCGCGTAGCTGTTGGCCTCCGCGCCCGGGCCGAGCCAGCCGCGGCCGCCGACCGCGACGGCGTACGGGGCCTTGGCGGCGGCCGGGAGCCGGAAGAACGTGCGCGCCGCCTCCCGGATCCGCCGGGGCAGCTCCGGGTCCACCCCGTGCCCGGCGACCAGCAGGAAGCCCGCCGTCTGCAGCGCCTCGTCGACGCGCTCGGCGACACCTCGGCGCTCCGCGGGTCCGCCGGAGCGCCAGGGGCCGAGGTCGATCACGGGGACCTGGGAACTCACCACGCGGAACCTGCTTTCCGGGCCGGGAGGGCGCGCGGACCTGGTGTCGTCAGGCCCCGGAGCCCCGTAGGACGTACCGCACCAGGCCCTCCCCGGTGCCGGCCTCGGTGAAACCGGTCCGCCGCAGGACCCCCTGGGAGAGTGTGTTGTCCTCGTCGGTCGTGGCCGCCAGCAGGGTGAGGCCGGGCTGGGCGAGGGCCCAGGCGGACAGCGCCTTCAGCGCCTCGGTGGCGTAGCCGTTGCCGCGCGCGGAGGGGACCAGGTCGTAGCCGACTTCGGAGCGGCCGTCGGCGTCCGGGGCGCTGTGGAAGCCCATGCCGCCGATCGCCCGCCGGTCGCTCGTACGGACGATGGCGTACGGCCCCCAGCCCGGCCGGTACGTGCCCTGCTCGCGCGCGCTCGTCACCATCCCGGCGGCTTGCCGGGTGCCGTCGCCGGGTCCGTCCTCGGCCCAGGCGAAGCCTCCGGTGCCGCCCGCCCGCAGGTCGGCCGCGGCCATCGGGGAGATCTCGCAGAGCAGTACGCGCTCGGCCGCGACGGGTTCGGCGTACCAGCGCCAGGCCGTCTGGCGGGCCAGGCCCGGGAGTTCGCCCCGGCCCGTCGCCCACAGCAGGGTCCGCCATGCGTCGTCGCCCCGCGGGAGGTGCGGGAAGAGCCGGTCCAGGACCCGCTCGGCGAGCGCGTGGTCGGGCTCCCAGTCGTGGACGCCGAGCCCGCCGAGGATGTCGTGGGTGTGCAGCAGGGCCTCGACGACGCCCATCGCGGCGAATCCGTCCGCGCCCGCCCTGCCGTACGGGTGCCAGGCGCGGGCGTCCGGCCCGGCGAGGGCCACGGCGGCGGACAGGAACCCGCCGGAGGCCTCGATCATGTCGACGATGCCGGCGGGGCCGGTCCCCTCCTCGGCCCGTATCTCCAGCGGCACGTACGCGTCCGCCGCCCGGACCGTGATCTGGGCGGCGTAGGCCGTGAAGTCCTCCGCGACGTGGACCGCCGTGTCGCGGCAGCTCCACTCCAGCCCGGCGGCCGGGGCGTTCCAGTCGAGGTGGGCCACGTCCCGCAGCGCCCTCGTGGTGAGCGACACAGCGGTATCGATGTCCTGGGAGTTCATGATCGTCATGCGGCGCACCCTAGGTGTCCGCCGAGTGTGCCGCCAAGGGGATTTCCGTGCCCCACGGCCGGTGGTCCCGGTGGCGCACCTGCGGGCCAGCGCCGGGGGCGGGGCGCTACCGGAGAGCCGGTCCGTGGGCGTCGGACCATGCACGCTGTGACCGTCAGTAGTGCCGGACCAGCTCTGGGCCATCCCGGCGGAGTGATCGGGAACTGACTCGTCATGACGGCCCAGTGGGCGTGGAGTGCGCCCGCGTCGTGTGGAACGACGCACTGCGCGCCCGCAAGGACGCCTACGATCAGGGCCTTCCCCGGCCCTCTGCGGCCGAACTGTCCAAGCAGTTCATCTCCGAGGCGAAGAAGACCCCCGAACGGGCGTGGCTCGACCATGCCTCCTCCGTGGTGCTCCAGCAGTCCCTTCGGGACCTGGAGACCGCCTGCTCCAACTTCTTCGCCTCGAAGAGCGGCACGCGCAAGGGGCCAAAGATATGTGCTCCGCCTGCGGAAGCATCGAGGGCCCCAAGGGCCTGGACGGACTCGGTATCCGGTCGTGGACCTGCTCCTGCGGTGCAGTCCACGACCGGGACGAGAACGCCGAACTCACCATCTGCCGTGAAGGACGGCGCATCGTGGCCGAGGGACGCCCGGACACGTGAAACGCCTGCGGAGCCCGCGTAAGACCCGGCAAGCCGGGCACTGGGCGATGAAACAGGAACCACCACGTACGTGCTGCACACAGCTGCGACACGGTGGGAATCTCCCCTCCTTCAGGGGGCGAGCGTCAATGCTTGTGCTCGGACGGCGCGCGCTGACCGCGCCCCGGTGAAGGGCGGAGCAAACGGTGGAGATTTCGACGAGGGACGTCTTCGGGGCGCCCTGCTGGGTGAGCCTGATGGCCCGTGACCTCGGCGCGGCGCAGCGGTTCTACGGTGCGGTCGTGGGCTGGCGGTTCCGGCCCGCGCGGCTCGGCGAGGCGTTCTCCGTGGCCGAGCTGGACGGGGTCCCGGTGGCCGGGATCGGCGCGCTGGCCGGGGATCTGGCGGTGCCCGTGGCCTGGACCCCGTACTTCGCCGTCGACGACGCCGACGTGGCGGCGGACCGGGTCCGCGAGCGCAGCGGCACGGTCGCGGTGGGTCCGGTCTCCTTCGAGTCGGGGGGCCGGGCGGCGCTGCTGGCGGATCGGGACGGGGCGGTGTTCGGGGTCTGGGAGGGCCAGGTGACGGCGGGCTGGCGGGTGGGCAGCGGACACGCCCCGGCCTGGCTGGAGCTGCGCACGCGCGACGCCTTCGAGTCGGCGATCTTCTACGGGGAGGTCCTGGAGTGGGCCACCGACCGGGCCGGGTGCTGCGAGGTCTCCTACGAGGAGGACCGGGTCGTGCTGCGGCAGGGCGGGGAGCCGGTGGCACGGCTGGACAGCGGTCCCGTGGAGCCGGGTGCGTACAGTCCGTACACCCGGCCGCGCTGGCACGTCCACTTCCGGGTGCCGGAGCTGGAGCCGGCCGTGGAGGCGGCGGTCGCGCTCGGCGGGCGCACGGTCTCCGAGCCCGAGGAGAGCGCGACGGAGCGGTGGGTGGCGCTGCGCGATCCGGACGGGGCCCTGTTCACCCTGACGGCGTCGCGGGTTGCCGCCGGGTCCGGGGCGGGCGGCGGGTCCGGGTCCAGGTGAGGAGCCCGGCCGCGGACCAGGTGTTGACGATCCGCTCGGCCGGCACCCCGCATTCCAGGGCACGTTCGCAGCCGGTGGTCTGCCAGTCGAGCTGGCCGGGTGCGTGGGCGTCGGTGTCGATCGCGAAGAAGGTGCCTGCGGCCACGGCGAGCCGCAGCAGCCTGCGCGGCGGGTCGAGCCGTTCGGGCCGGCTGTTGATCTCCACGGCGGCGCCGGACTCGGCGCAGGCCGCGAAGACGGCCTCGGCGTCGAACTCCGACTCGGGGCGGGTCCTGCCCGTCACCAGCCGGCCGGTGCAGTGGCCGAGGACGTCCAGGTGCGGATTGCGGACGGCGGTGATCATCCGCCGGGTCATGGCGGGGGCGTCCATCCGGAGCTTGGAGTGGACGGAGCCGACCACCAGGTCCACCTCGGCCAGGAGTTCCGGCTCCTGATCGAGCGATCCGTCGGCGAGGATGTCGCACTCGATGCCGGTGAGCATCCGGAACGGGGCCCAGACCGCGTTCAGTTCGGCCACCGCCCGCAGCTGTTCGCGCAGCCGCTCCGGCGAGAGCCCGCGGGCCACCGTCAGGTGCGGCGAGTGGTCGGTGAGCACCGCCCAGTCGTGTCCGAGGGCGGCGGCGGCCCGGCCCATGACCTCGATCGTCCCGGAGCCGTCGGACCACTCCGAGTGCACGTGGCAGTCTCCGCGCAGGGCGGCGCGCAGCGCGAGGGCCCCGGGGCTCGGCGGCGGGCCCTCGGGGTGCGCGGCGGCCTTGTCCTCCAGCCGCCGCAGGTACTCCGGGACCTCGCCGGCCAGGGCCTCCCGCACGGCCTGGGCGGTCTTCGGGCCGATGCCCTTGACCGCTTCGAGGGTTCCGGCCGCGGCCCGTTCGGCCACCTCGCGCTCCCCCATCCGTACGAGGGCCGCGGAGGCGGTGCGGAAGGCCTGGACCCGGTAGGCCGGCTCCAGGGACCGCTCCAGCAGGAAGGCGATGCGGTCCAGTGCCGCCACCGGGTCCATCTCCGCCTCGCTCCGTAGGACGGAGGGGAGGGGACCCGGGC
>NZ_JBSGXB010000285.1:0-10048 GCF_053609185.1 Streptomyces sp. NPDC054956
CTGTTCATCCCCGTCCGGTACGGCAAGGATGTGTCCCGCCGATTCGGTTCTCGCACGAAGTCATCCGGGGGGATACATGAGAACGAGAAGGACGCGCACCGGCCTCGCACTGGCGGGGAGCCTCCTCGCCGCATCCGTCGCGGCCGTCCCCGCGCAGGCGGATCCGGGGGGTTCCACCGCGCGCTGCGAGCCGTCCCTCCAGGTCCTGGAGACACCGCCCGCGCCGGTCGACCCGCACCCGAGCCCCTGGGTGCGCCGCACCCAGGTCAGCGCCATCGCGCCGGGGCCGTCCCGGCTGGCCGTGGGCATGTCCTCGATGATGCCGGTCTACTGGATCGGGACCAGGGTGTACTCCGTGCCGGTGCCCGCCGGTTCCTCGATGGGCCGGGTCAATGACGTCAACCGGTCCGGCCTCATGGCCGGCCAGGTGTCGACTCCAGAAGGAAGCAGGGCCTTCAGCTACCGGCACGGCGACAGCGCCGTCACCCTGCTGCCCGGCGGGGGAGCGGCGACCGGCGTCAACGACCGGGGCGTCATCGTCGGCCATGTCTGGGACCCGGTCGAGAACCGGACCATCGGCATGGAATGGTCGGACGGCAGGCTCCGCCGCGAACTGGCCCCGCCCGCCGGTTACCGGCTCTCCTTCTTCTCCGGCATCAACAACGCCGGACAGGTCGTCGGCAGCGGTGACGCGAAGGAACTGCTCCCGGGCGCGGAGTACTTGCGTGCCCCCGGTCTGTACTGGCCCGCGCGCCGGAGCCTCCCCGCGACGGCGCTCGGTCCCGCCGACGACACGGGGGACAAGTACGTCCCCCGCGGGATCGCCGACTCCGGTCGGATCGTCGGATATCAGAGGCCGCGGGCGAGCGACGGCAAGGAGGTCGCCGTGGTCTGGGACAGGCCCGGCGGACCTCCCGTGTACGCGCCCCGGGCACCCGGCGCCATCGGCGGCACCTTCGAGGCCGTCAGCCCGAACACCAACGTCTCGGTCGGCCTGGCGGAGTTCCCCTTCTCGGCCCCGTCTCCGGAGGACAGTCCGGAGGCGCGGGCGCAGTACTGGACGGGCAGCGGCCCCATGCGCGTCCTCCCCGGGCTCGCACCGGACCGCTACACCGCCGCGTTCGCCGTCTCCGACGACGACCGGGTGGGCGGGGCGGCCCTGGACGAGGAGGGCCGGGTCCGGCCGGTGATCTGGACCTGCGCGGCGAAGCAGGCCTTCGTCCTGCCGGGCACCCCGGAACACTCCCCGGCGGCGCCCGCGGCCGCGGGCGAAGCGGCCCGCCCGTAGCCGGCCCGGCGAACTCTCCCTGGGATCAAAGCCGTTGTGCGGGAAGTGCGGCGAGGGCATGATCCACGGATGGACGACACAGTGAGCCGGATCCCGGATGCCCTGCCCGCCCTGCGCGCCGCGGCGCTCGAAGAGGGCTTCGGCATGTCCTGCGAGGAGCGGACCGGCAGTCTGCTGGCGGTCCTCGCGGCCGCCCGTCCCGGAGGCCGTGTCCTCGAACTCGGTACCGGCGTCGGCGAGGGCGCCGCCTGGCTGCTCAGCGGGATGGACGCCGCCGCTCGGCTGGTCTCGGTCGAGCTGGACGAGGCCGTGCAGAAGGTCGCCCGCGGGCAGTTGGGGTCCGATCCCCGGGTGACCTTCGTGGCTGCCGACGGCGGTGAGTGGCTGGAGGAGTACGACGGGGAACCCTTCGACCTGGTCTTCGCGGACACCTGGCCCGGCAAGTTCACGCACCTGGACCGGGCCTTGGACCTCGTGGCCCCCGGCGGGACCTACCTGATCGACGACCTCCTCCCGCAGCCCAACTGGCCCGAGAGCCACGCCGCCGCGGTCGAACGCCTGCTGGCCGACCTGGAAGGGCGGCAGGACTTCGGCACCGTCCGCATGGCCTGGGCCGGCGGACTCCTCATGGCGGTGAGGTCCGCACCCGACGCGACCCGCTGAGGCCCTCAGCCGCTCGCGGTGCGCCGCCGGGCCAGGCTCCGCCCGCCCGCCGCGACGGCGATCGCGGTCACGATCAGGGCCGCGGCGACCGCGAACGTGACCCGCATGCCCGTGGCCACCGCTTCGGAAGGCGCCGTCGCGACGTCACTCGCCGCCGAGGCGAACGCGAACACGGCGCCCATGACCGAAGTGCCGGTGACGAGACCGAGGTTGCGCGACAGGTTGAGCATCCCGGAGGTGACGCCCCGCTGGTCCGGGCGGACGTCCGCCATCACGGCCGTGTTGTTGGCCGTCTGGAACACCGCGTACCCCGCGGTGACCACCACGATCGGGGCCACGTAACCGGCGATGCCGAAAGACCCCGACGTCGTCGACAGGGCGCAGGCACCGACCGCCATCGCGCCGAGCCCGGCGACGGTCATGCGCGGCGCGCCGAAACGGTCCGCGACGCGCCCGGCCGGCACCCCGGTCAGCGCGGCCACGAGGGGACCGGCCGACAGGACGAGCCCGACGAGCGCCTCGTCCAGCCCGAGCGTGCGGGAGAGGTAGAACGGTCCGACCACCAGCGTCGCCATCATCACCGTCGAGACGAGCGTGTTCATGGCGAGGCTCGCACTCAGCGCCGGATCCCGGAACCTCGCCGGCCGGATCAGCGGTGAGGCCGCCCTCGACTCGGCGCGTACGAAGAGGCCCGCGCCGAGCGCCGCACCCGCCAGGAGAACCGCGTTGAGCGGACCGAACCGCCCGCGCCCGGTGGTCATCGCCAGTGCGTACGCCGCCAGCGTGAGGGCGAGCAGCAGGGTGCCCACGTGGTCGAAGCGGCCCCGGCCGGTCTTCCCGGGCTCCTGCTCCCGCCGGTCCGCGGGCAGGTGACGGTGGGCGAGGAAGAGGGTCAGGAGCCCCAGGGGCGCGTTGACGAGGAAGATCGCCCGCCAGCCGGCTCCGGCGATCAGCGCGCCTCCCAGCGAGGGACCGAGCGCGGTACCGATCGCGGACATGGTTCCGAGCAGCCCCATGGCCCGGCCGGTCCTCTCCTTCGGCACCGTCTCGCCGACGAAGGCCATGGTGAGGGCCATCATGACGGCCGCGCCGAGGCCCTGTACGGCCCGGGCGGCGATCAGCAGCCACAGGGTGGGCGCGAGTCCGCACAGGACGGAGGCCACCGTGAACAGGAGGATTCCGGCCAGGAGGAGCCTGCGGCGGCCCATGAGGTCACCGAGCCGTCCGACGCTCACTATCAGGGTGGTGATGGCCAGGAGATAGGAGAGGACGATCCACTGGACCTGCTGGAAGGAGGCGGAGAACGCCTCCGCCAGCGTCGGCAGCCCGACGTTGGCGATGCTGGTGCCGAGCGAGGACAACAGCATGGAGAGCGACAGGGCGGCGAGCGTCCACCGGACCGCGGACGGCAACCGCCCCGCCTCGCCGGCCGCCGCCGCGCGCCCCTGTCCTGCGGTGATGGGTCTCAAGGTGGACTCCGTTCTCGGGTGGCTCCCGCGGCTCCGGCCCCGGCCGGCGGGTCGCGCCGCCGGCGGCCGGATCCCGCTCGTGCCCGGAGCGTGGCCCCCACCACCCGGCACGGCAACTCTTGTTGCCATTTCCGGGACAGGGCGATGGAATGGCCGCATGGACGAAACACCGCCCTACCGAGCGGTACTCGACGAGGTCGCCCCCCGGCTCCGCCGTCTGCGCGCCAAGCGCGGCCTCACCCTGGCCGCGCTCTCCGAGGCCACCGGCATCTCCAGGAGCACCCTCTCCCGGCTCGAATCCGGGCAGCGCCGCCCCAGCCTGGAACTGCTGCTCCCGCTCGCCGGCGCCTACCGCGTGCCCCTGGACGACCTGGTCGGCGCCCCGGAGGTGGGGGACCCCCGGGTACGCCTGACCCCGCACGCTCTGCCGAGCGGCGGTACGTTCGTCCCCCTGACCAGGACCCCGGGCCCGATCCAGGCCTACAAGATGATCATCACCGACCGGGGGGCCGAGCCGGACCACCGTACGCACGAGGGCTACGAGTGGCTGTACGTGCTCAACGGCAAGCTGCGGCTCGTCCTCGCCGACCACGACCTGGTCCTCGGCCCGGGCGAGGTGGCCGAGTTCGACACCCGCCTACCGCACTGGTTCAGCAGTGCGGACGGGCAACCCGTCGAAATCCTCAGCCTCTTCGGGAGGCAGGGGGAGCGGATGCACGTCAGGGCGAAGCCGAGCAAGTGACGGCGGGCGGGGTGAGCCGGGCGGCGGTCAGTCGACCTGCAGTTCGCCCATGCGGCTCCAGCCGGTCGCACCCTCGATGGTGGTGCTGACGATCTCCGGCGTACGGGTCACCAGGGGGCGCATGGTCTCCAGCGCGGCGCGGAAGTGGTCCGAGGTGACGTGGGCCTCGCCCGCGTCGTCCTGGAACGCCTCGACCAGGACGTAGGTGTCCGGTTCCTCCAGGCTGCGGGACCACTCGAACCACAGGTTGCCGGGTTCGGCGCGCGTCGCGGCGGTGAACTCCGCGACCTTCTCGGCCCACTGGTCGACGTACTCGGGCTTGACGGGGAATTTGACCACAATGAAGATCATTCGTGCATTGTAGGACGCGGAGGATTCCCTCAGTGCGCGGGCCGCCGGGCGGTGACCAGCCATGAAGAGGCCCGCAGGTGCACGGCGCCGTCGCTCTCGTGGGGGCGCAGCCATTCGGTGAGGGCGCGGCGGGCCGACTGCTGTTCCTCGGGTCCGACTTGGTCGAGGAGATGCCGGCCGGGGCCGGATTCCAGCAGGAACGCGGCCGCGTCCCCCGCTTCCCGTCCCCAGTCCCCGTCCGCCTCGACGCGCACCGCCCCGGCCCCCTCGAACCCGGCGGCCGTCAGGATGCCGACGGTGCGTTCCGGGTCGGCGAGCGAGAACATGCCGGGGGATCCCGGAGCACCGAACTCGCCGACGGGCAGGATGTCGCGCAGCGCCGCGAAGGCCCGGAGCCACTCGTTGCCTTCGGCTTCCGCCGGGCAGACGAAGGCCAGGCGGCCGCCCGGGCGCAGCGCACCCGCGATGTTGGCGAAGGCGGCCACCGGATCCGCGAAGAACATCACTCCGAAGCGGCTGACGGCCACGTCGAAGGCGCCCGGTGCGAAGGGGTGGCTCTGCGCGTCGCCCTGGACGAAGGACGCGTTGCGCAGTCCTTCGCTACGGGCGCTCGCGCGGGCGCGCTCCAGCAGGGGGCCGGAGAGGTCCAGTCCCGTGGCCCCGCCTCCGGTGGCCCGGCCGGCGGCGAGACGTGTGGTGCGGCCGGCTCCGCAGCCGATGTCCAGGACCCGCTCGTGCGCCCCGATGGCGGCGGCGTCGAGCAGGGGCCGGTTGAATCCGTCGTTCACGGCGTCCCAGCGGTCCTGGTTGCGGGCCCACTGTGTCCCGTCGTAGCCGTTCCACGCCTGGGCCTGGTCGGTGTTGACCACGTGTTCCATCGAGCATCTCCGAGCTAGAATGGGCAAGTGCCCAAAGAGTATGGGCAAGTGCCCATACTCGCAATCGAACAGCGGAAAGAGGCCCTATGTCACCGCGTGGCGTGGCGATTCCAGACCTGCGCGAACGGCTGTTCGCGGCCGCGGAGCGGGTCGTGGCCCGCGACGGCGCGGCCGCCCTGACCAGCCGGGCGGTCACGGCCGAGGCCGAGTGCGCCAAGGGGGTGCTGCACACGCACTTCGCCGGGATCGACGAGTTCGTCTCCGAGCTGGTCCTGGACCGGTTCGCGCACAGCGCGCGCAACGCCGAAGCGCTCGCCGCGACGGTGGGGCAGGGCAGCGTCCAGGCCAATCTCGCCGAGGTCGCGCTGGCCCTGCTCGACTCCCTCGATCCCGCGGTCGTGGGGCTGGCCATGACCCGCCCCGGCGCCTCGCTCCACACCCGACGGGCGCTGGAGAGCGGCGCGCCGGGGTTCGCCGCCATGCAGGAGTCGGTCACCGCCTACCTGGAGGCGGAGCGCCGGGAAGGCAGGGTGGCGGAGGACGCCGACGCGGACGCCATCTCCCTCGCGCTCATCGGGACCGTCCACCACCTGCTGCTGACGCGCGGCCCCGAGCCCGCAGAAGCCCCCCGGGAGACGATCCGGCGCCTGACGGCCGTCCTGCTCGCAGGAGCCGTCCGGTAACCCGGACCGGAGCCCGCCCGGCGCGCACCCTCGTATCCGCGAGGTATCGCGAGGGGCTCCCGAAGCCGACCATGGCGCTGGGCAACGTCCGGCCGGGCGCCGTCCAGGCGAGCCGGGAGGGGAAGACATGCTGCGGTACGCGCGCAGACTGCGGGTCATGGTGCTGATGTGTGTGGCGGGAATGGTGCTGGCGGGCACGCCCGCCTCCGCGGTGACCGGGGCGGGGGCCGCTCCGGACGCGGCGACACGGACGGCGACCGCCGCGGCCGAGCCGGCGTTCCAGATGCCGTTCCCGTGCGGCACCAAGTGGGAGATGCACACGTGGGCCCACAACCCCGCGCTGGACATCGTGGTGGAGGGCAACACCGGCTCCGACGGCCTGCCCGTCCAGGCCTCGGCCGCCGGAACGGTGTCCGCCACCTACTGGGACAACGGCTCGGGCAACACCATCCAGATCAGCCACGGCAACGGATGGTTCACGGCGTACTACCACCTGAAGGACGCCCCCGAGACGTACGTGAAGAAGGGCGACCCCGTCCTGCCGTCCACCAGGATCGGGCGGATCGGCACCTCGGGCGCCTCGGGCTGGGCCCACCTGCACTACGAACAGCGCTACCTGGCCTCGGGCGACTTCACCGACGAGAGCAACCGGGTGCCCGTCCACTTCGACGGCGTCGAGTACACCGGGCCCTCGAAGGACTGGATGAGCGTCACCAGCCGCAACTGCACCGGAACGCCCCCCGCTTGGCAGGAGTGCCCCTCGGGCTACGTCTGCTTCTACTCGGGCCCCGACGGCACCGGCACCGTCTGCCGCTCCGCCGGGAACGAGCCCAACAGCACCTGCGGCCTGCGCAAGTCCTTCTTCAACAACGGCACGCCGGATCCGGGTTACGACCACGTGCAGGTCTCGTTCAAGGAAGGCGGCGGCGCCTGCCTGCACTACGGATGGGACGAGGGGCGCGGCAACCTGCCCGCGGGCGGCAGGACCATCGAGCGCTTCCAGTGGCGGGGCGAGTGCTGAGGGCGAGTCGCCTTCAACTGGTCGTCGACGAGCCGCCGTTACAGGACTGATGGATTCCGCTGGCTAACCTTCCCCCGGCACTCTGGGGGAAGGAAACAGCGTGTACAGCATCATCGTGGTTCCGGGGCCCACCATGTCCCCGGCCGCACAGATCCGCCTGGCACCGGGGCAGACCCTCCGGTTCGGCCGGGAGTACGAGGGCGAGGGCTGCCTGCACGTTCCGCACGCGGGCATCTCCCGCTCGGCCGGGGAGCTCACGGCCACCGGCACGTACTGGTCGCTGAGCAACCTCAGCCGCTCGTCGACCTACGTCGTGGAGAACCCCGAGGGCGCCGGCGAACACATCAAGATCGCGCCCGGACGGCTGGGCGCACCCGTCCCGTTCGAGTTCGCCCGGATCGTCCTGCCGGCCGGCTCCGAACTGCTCACCCTGGACGTATGGGCACCGCGCCACGACTACGCCGACCGGGACGAATCCGGTGAGCCCGGCGGGGAACCGACCGTACTCGCCTTCCCGCTCGACCGGTGCAGCCGCTACTTCCTCGTCCTGACCGCGCTCTGCGAGTCGCGGCTGCGCGGCGAACCGCTCGCGCCGCTGCCCACCGTCGAGCAGGTCGTCGAGCGGCTGAAGCCCCTGTGGCCCGCCGCGAACCGCGCCGCCGTGCAGTGGAACATCGACTACCTCGCGGTCAAGCTCCGCCTCAAGCCCGGCCCCGACACCGTGGATCCGGGACCGCGGCTCGTCGGCAAGAAGGAGACCCTGGTCTCGCTGGCGCTGCGCTTCGACCTCGTCCGCGAGGCCGACCTGGCCTCCCTGCCGGCCACCCCGGCCGGGAGCGCCCGTTGACCGGGCGGGCAGGCCATTTAGCCGCCCTCACGCTCCCGCCCGGCTACCGGGTCGGCCCCTGGATCGCCGGCCGGCTGCTGGGGGCCGGCGCCTTCGGCAGCGTGTACGCGGCCCTGCGCGCCGTACCCGAACCGGGACTTCCCGGCCGGGCGGCGCTCAAGGTCCTGCCGACCGGCACCCGCACCCCGCGCCAACTGCGCCACCTCGGCGAACTCGCCGCACGCGAGACCGAGGTGCTGCGCCGGGTGCGCACCCCCCGGCTGATCCGGATGTACGAGGTGCTCACCGTCGACGACCCCGGCCGTCCCGAGCTCGACGGGGCCACCGTGCTCGTCCTGGAGGAGGCGGAGAGGTCCCTGGACGCCCTGCTCGCCGGAGGCGTGCCGGCCGCGGGGCCCGAGCTCCTCGCCCAGGTCTGCGAGGGGCTCGACCAACTGCACCGGGCGGGCTGGGTGCACGGGGACCTCAAGCCCGGGAACGTCCTGCTGATGCCCGACGGCACCGCGCGGCTGGGCGACTTCAACATGGCGGCGGAAATGGAAGGCACCCACGCCTACGCGCCGGCCTTCGCGACCCCCGACTACACCCCGCCCGACCTGCTCTGGTCGGAGGTCGGCGAACGCGGGATGAAGATCCGTCCCAGCGCCGACATCTGGGCCTTCGGCGTACTGGCCCACGTCGTCCTGACCGGCACGCTGCCGCTGCCCGGCGGCACGCCCGCCGCCCGCCGGGACGCGGCGCTGCGCTACGCCGGGGGCGAGGAGGAACTGCGCCTCTCTCCGGAACTGCCGGAGCCCTGGCGGGACATCGTCCGCGACTGCCTGGCGCGCGGGCACGAGGACCGGGCCCGCCACACCGCGGAGTCACTGCTGCGCCGGGCGCGGGAGGCCGTCGAGGGCCGGGCCGGCCCGGCGTACGCGCGACCGGCCCCGGGCGACCCCGTCCCGCGCGGCCCCGTCCCGCGCGGCCCGGGGGCGCGCAGCCCCGTACCGCGAAGCCCCGTACAGCAGGGCTCCGAACCGGACGGGTCCGCACCACGAGCTCCCGGGCCGCGGCGGGGCCGCCGCGTGCTCATCGCGGCCGGGGCCGCCGCGCTCGCGGGCCTGGGCATCGTGTGGGGCTCGGGCGTGCTGTCCCTCGGCGGTGCCGCGGCGGGCGGGTACGACCGGTGCCGGCGCGGGGCCGTCTGCTTCTTCGCGCAGGAGGGCGGCCGGGGCGAGATGTGCTCCTGGGTCGACGGCGACGCCGACTGGACCGACGCCCTGGGCCCCTGCCCTTGGGCGGCGAGCGGCGCACCGCGTTCGGTCTACAACAACGGGTTCGACCACACGGAGGGGGCGACCAAGGTCGACGTCCTCTACTACGGGCAGGCCGGCGAGCGGGAGTTGCTGGGCTGCGTGAAGGTGGGCACCCGGGCGGACCTCGCCGGCGCGGACCGGCCGCGTTCCCACGCCTGGGTGACGAACTGCTGACCGCCCCGCGCGGTACCTCGTACCTGCGAGGTACTGCCGGGCGGGCGCCTCCGAGAGCCTTGGGGCACATCACACCGCTCTGACAAGGGGTTCTCGATGCGCGTCAAGCGTTCCATCCTCGGTATGGCCGGCGTCTCCGCGATGCTGTTGGCCGCGGTCTTCACCACCGGGTCGGCCCAGGCGGCCGCGCCCTCGGAGCAGGGCACGGCGGCGGCCCGCGTACTGGTCGCCCCGCCCGCGCCCGCTGCCGCCGGCCAGTCGGCCTCCCTGGTGGCCGCCTCCTCCCCGGGCATCTCCCCGTGGGCGCCCAGCAACCACATCGCGGGGAACGGCACGTACACCTGCTCCAGCGGGAACCTGTGCACCCTCGTCTGGGACCCGACGACATCGGACTGGAAGGTCTTCTACCTCAACGCCTGCAACCGGTACTACGTGTCCAACTGGAACGGCAACGGCTGGTACAACGACAACCAGACCGGCGGGGTCTGGTCGTTCCTCTACGGCTCGAACGGCGGCGAGCTGAAGCGCTTCCAGCCCGGAGGCGGCCAGACCGGCGTGGACTGGAATCCGGTGTACTCCATCCGGAACTGCTGACCCGACCCCCATGCGGACCCGGCCCCGGTCGCTCGCCGAC
>NZ_JBSGXB010000286.1:0-9881 GCF_053609185.1 Streptomyces sp. NPDC054956
CGCTTCCGCCGCGGGGGCAGCGCCCGCCGCGGCAGCAGCGCCCGCCGCCCCCGCCTCCCCGGAGGCATAGGCGGTGCTGCCGATCGACGTGGCCGCGCACGGCAGCCGCTGGCGCGCCCGGCACCCACTGGAGAAGGCCCTGCTCGGGATCGGGCTCACGGTCACCGCCGTGTGCCTGCCGCCCTGGCCGGGCGGGCCGCTCGTGGCCGCCGCCACCCTCGCCGTGCTGCTCGGCCCCGCGGGGGTGGCCGGGCGGCAGCTGTGGCGGGCCTTCCGCATCCCGCTCGGCTTCTGCTTCACCGGGGCGCTGCCGCTGCTGTTCGCGGTCGGCGGACCGCAGGGGTGGGTGGCCCTGGCCCCCGACGGGCCCCGGCACGCCGCCGAGCTGCTCCTGCGCACCTCGGCGGCCTCCCTCGGGCTGCTGCTGTTCGCCTTCACCACCCCGGTCTCCGACGTGCTCCCCCGGCTGGTCCGGGCCGGGGTGCCGGCGCCCGTGGTGGACGTGGCCCTGGTCATGTACCGGATCGGCTTCCTGCTCCTCGACTCCATGGCCCAGGTCCGCCGGGCCCAGGCCGCCCGCCTCGGGCACACCGGCCGGGCGGCGGTGTGGCGTTCCCTGGCCGGGCTCGCCGCGACCTCCTTCGTACGGGCCTTCGACCGCGCGGCCAAGCTC
This sequence comes from Streptomyces sp. NPDC054956, assembly GCF_053609185.1. Classification (NCBI taxonomy): domain Bacteria; kingdom Bacillati; phylum Actinomycetota; class Actinomycetes; order Kitasatosporales; family Streptomycetaceae; genus Streptomyces; species Streptomyces sp. NPDC054956. The sequence goes on from NZ_JBSGXB010000286.1 coordinate 674, forward strand.
CAGTCGGGCCTGGCCGGACGCGGCTACGACGGCGCGCTGCGGGTCCTCGTACCGGAGGCGGCGCTGTCGTGGCGCTTCCTGACGGCGTCGGCGGCCCTGCTGGCCGCCGTGATCACCCTGACCCTCACCCTGAAGGGGCTGTACCTGTGAACCCGCCTGCGACCCCCCTGATCGAGCTGGCCGGAGCGGGCTACGCCTACGAGGACGGCCCCGCGGTGCTGACCGGCGTCGACTTCGCCATCGCCCCGGGCCGGGCGCTGGTCCTGCTGGGGCGCAACGGCAGCGGCAAGACCACGCTGATGCGGCTGCTGAGCGGGGGCCTGCGGCCCGGCACGGGCACGCTGCGGCTCGACGGGACGGCGGTCGCGTACGACCGCGCCGGCCTGACCCGGCTGCGCACGTCCGTCCAGCTGGTGGTGCAGGACCCGGACGACCAGCTCTTCGCGGCCTCGGTCGAACAGGACGTGTCCTTCGGCCCGATGAACATGGGGCTCTCCGTTCCGGAGGTCCGCGCCCGGGTGGACTCGGCCCTCGAAGCCCTGGACATCACGGCCCTGCGGGACCGCCCCACCCACCTCCTGTCCTACGGCCAGCGCAAGCGCGCGGCGATCGCGGGGGCGGTGGCGATGGCGCCGCGCGTGCTCATCCTGGACGAGCCGACGGCCGGCCTCGACCCGGACGGCCAGGAGCGGCTGCTCGCCGTCCTCGCGGGCCTGCGGGCCTCCGGGACGACGGTGGTCATGGCCACCCACGACGTGGACCTGGCGGTCCGCTGGGCCGACGACGCGGCGGTCCTGACCCCGTCGGGCATCCGCTTCGGCCCGGCCGGGACCCTCCTGTCGGACCCGGACCTCCTCGCCTCGGCGGGCCTGCGCGCGGCCTGGTCCCCGGCGGTGGCCGCGCTGTTGCGGGCCCACGGACTGCTGGCGGCCGACGCCCCCGGACCCCGTAATCCGGAGGCGCTGGCCGCCTGGCAGTAGGTAGGTTCACGCGGATGCGCATACGCGAGGCGACCTCCGGGCCGAAGTCCCTGTTCTGGGAGGGCGACGACCTCGTCGACCCCGTCGGCGGCTTCCGCCGCTGGACCCCGGACGGCCGGGACCACGGCCGCCGGTTCACGTTCCGCTTCCCCTTCGACCGGGCGGTCCGCTCCCCTTCGGGGCGCTGGACGGTGGTCCACGAGGAGCGCGGCACCAAGGCGGTCCTGCTGGACGGCGTGCGGATGGCGCGCGAGCTGAACCGGAGCCACTACCACGCCGAGGACTACGACTACCCGGTCGCGCTCGGCGCGCTGCCGGACGGCCGCGAGGTGCTGGTGCACTGTCCGGAGGAGTACAACCACCTCGTGGTCGAGGACGTGGCCACGGGCGAGCGGCTGACCCCCGCCGAGCGGGATCCGAAGGACATGTTCCACTCCCGGCTCGCGGTGAGCCCGGACGGGCGGCGGCTGCTGTCCGCGGGGTGGGTGTGGCATCCGTTCGGCGAGGTGTGGGTCTTCGACCTGGCCGAGGCGCTCGCCGGTGCCGCCGAACTCGACGGCTGGGGCCGGGTGTCCTACCCGGAGGGGGTTGAGGGCGAGGTCGTCGCCGCCTGCTGGCTCGACGGGGCCCGGGTCGCCGTCGCCACGGGCGACGAGTCCCTCGACGAGGAGGCGCCCGTGACCCTCGGCCCGCAGGAGATCGGCGTGTGGTCCGGCGCCGAGGAGCGGTGGACCCACCGCTCCCGGCTCGGGTTCACCGCCGGGACGCTGCTCGCCTGCGGCGGCGACCGGGTGGTCAGCCTCTGCGGGCACCCCCGCCTGGTCGACGCCACCGACGGCACCGTCGTCGCCGAATGGCCCGAGGTCCCGGTGCCGCGCCGGGTGGGCTCGTACGGGGTCACCCACGTCCCCACGCCGGTCGCGGCCCTGCACCCCGACGGCACCCGCCTGGCGATCGCCCTGGAGACCGGCATCGCGGTGCTCGATCTCCCGCAAACCTAGGATGGCCGCATGTCGCTCCCGCACGCCATCCTCACCGCCCTGCTCGAGAAGCCCTCGTCGGGGCTGGAGCTGACCCGGCGGTTCGACAAGTCGATCGGGTACTTCTGGTCCGCGACGCACCAGCAGATCTACCGCGAGCTCGGCCGGCTGGAGGAGGCAGGGCTGATCCGGGCGCTGCCCAGCGAGGTGCCCGTACGGGGGCAGAAGAAGCAGTACGAGGTGCTGCCCGCCGGGAGCGGGGAGCTGGTCCGGTGGGTCGGCGCGAGCAACGACCCGAAGCCGGTGCGCGATCCCCTGCTGCTGCGCATCCGGGCGGCCGCGGTGGTCGGCACCGGGGGCCTGGGCGAGGAGCTGCGGCGCCATCTGGCGCTGCACCGCTCACAGTTGGCCGTGTACGAGGGCATCGAGGAGAAGGACTTCCCGGCCGGCCGGGACGCGGACGAGGACCGGCTGCGCCGGCTCGTGCTGCACGCGGGGATCGGCCTGGAGACCTTCTGGCTGCGCTGGCTGGAGGAGGCCCTGGCCGAGGTCGAGGACATGGCCGGGGCGGCGCGGGACACGGCCGGGCCCGAGGCCTGACGCGGCTGACCCGCCCGCGGGCCTGACGCACCCCCGGCCCGGCAGGGGCCGGGGGCGGCGCGGGGCTTACTTGTTCAGGGAGGCCCAGAACTCGTCGAAGCTCAGCAGGCCGTCGGAGTTGGTGTCCTTGGAGGCGATCACGGCCTCCGCGACGGGGCCGGTGACGAACGGGTCGCCCATCTCCGCCATCGCCGAACGGAACTCGTCGGCCGTCACGAAGCCGTCACCGTTCACGTCGAACTTGCCGAACGTCGTCCGTGCGCTCTCGATGTCCGCCACTGGGTCCACCCCTTCTTGGTGCTTGTTGACCGGCTCAGGGTAGCGGCACGCCCCGCCCCCTCACGCCCCGGGTCCCGTTCGAGCGGCAGATAGAAATTCAATTACTCTTCCGTAGTGCGGAAGCAATAATTCCGGCCAACAATTCAAGCCCCCACTTGTCACGCTCCGGGGCCACCGCATAACGTAGCGACATTGCCGCCACACCGGGAGCGCAGGGCTCCCAGGGACAAGCGGCAACAAGGGCGATCACACAGGTGACGATCACAGCTGACGCATCATTCGAAGTTCTGCCCTTCACCCGCACCTGCCGCCACATCTGGGAAGATGGCGACCATGTGCTCATCGGAGTGAGTCCTGGAAACAGCTACTTCAGTTCCGAGCGCATCACGAGCCTCGCCCGATGGGCCACGACCCGCTTCGCACAGGTCGACTTCGTCTACGCAGACCTCCACGTGGACAGGATGTTCGCCGCCTTCGGCTACACCCCGGAACACGCGGAGAAGCGCGCGACGAAGGAAATAAAGGCAGTCCGGCGAAGGATTCTCAAGGGCGTGGAGGAATCAGGACCTCCGCACGCCGAGATCCGCGTGAGGGCACTTTCAGAGTTCCAGACGAATCCCGTCTACCAACTCCTGCACCGACGCGTTCTCCATTTCCTGGAGACCGACGACGAATTCCGCAAGGGCTGCGAGGAAATGGCCCTGCATTTTGTCGGCTCCAAGTTGCCGGAAGGTGAATCCATCACCGACGCACAGTTGCAGGTGTGTTTCGATTACATGGCGGCCGAGCTGCCGTTCTTCATCGACACCCCAAGCATTCTCGACGTGCCGTCCTCGGTGGCGGCCTACCACGTCAAGATGCCGATGACCGACGTCCTCTTCGCGCGCGGTGGGGGACTGCGCGCGACGAGGAACCAGGCGTACGCCGTCGTGAGGCCCGAGGCGGGCGAAGACGTACGGACCAACCCGAACGCGCAAACGCACACCGCACCAGTCGAAGGGACCGTCGATGAGCGTCGAGCAGCTTGAGGGCACCGACCCGACCGGTGGGGCCCTCCTCGACTTCCCGCTCTCGCGGCGCGGTGACGTGCTCCCCGAGGAGTGCACCTGGCTGCGCGAGAAGGCGCCGGTCGCGAAGGTCCGCACCCTCACCGGGGACCCGGCCTGGCTGGTGAGCAGCTACGCGCTGGCCAAGCAGGTGCTGGAGGACGAGCGCTTCAGCCTCAAGGACACGGCGAACGCCGGCGTCCCCCGCCAGTACGCGCTGACGATCCCGCCCGAGGTCGTCAACAACATGGGCAACATCAACAGCGCGGGGCTGCGCAACGCGGTGATGAAGGCGCTCAACCCGCGCCAGAAGGGGCTGCAGGACCGGCTGCGCGCGAAGGCCGGCGAGCTCGTCGACCAGCTCGTGGCAGAGGGCGGGCCGGCGGACCTGCGGGCGGGGTTCGCGGACCCCTTCTCGGCGGCCATGCACTGCCAGGTGCTGGGCGTGCCGTTCGAGGACTGGCGCCGCCTGATGTCGGGGCTGGACGTCGCGTTCATGACCGCGCGCGAGCCGTTCGCCGACTCGGCGCTCAACTGGTACAAGGACGTCGGCTACTTCGAGGAGCAGCTGAGGGCGCAGCTCGCGCTTCCGGCCGAGGAGCGTACGGGGCTCCTCGGCAGGTTCGCCGAGCTGAAGGAGGCGGACCCGGAGTCGGCGCACCTGACCGACGACATGTTCGCCACGGTCGCCGTCTCCCTCTTCGGGGCCGGCGCGGTCTCCACCTCCGCCTTCCTGACCCTCGCGGTCCTGGCGCTGCTGCAGAAGCCCGAGCTCATCGGGTACCTGCGCAAGCACCCGGAGCGCATGGGCAAGGCCGTGGACGAGCTGCTGCGCTGGAACCTGTCCGTCGGTGACGGCCTGCCGCGCATCGCGATGGCGGACATCCAGGTCGGCGACGTCCTGGTCGAGGAGGGCGAGCTCGTGCTCGTCCTGCTGGAGGGCGCCAACTTCGACCCGGAGGCCTTCGAGAACCCGGACGAGCTGAACCTGGAGCGCGAGGGCGCCAACCCCAACCTCGCCTTCGGTGCCGGCCGGCACTTCTGCCCGGCGTCCGCGCTGGGCCGGGCACACGCCGAGATCGCGCTGGAGGTGCTGGTCGAGCGGCTGCCCGAACTGCGCCTCGCGGTACCGGCGGAGAACCTGGTGTGGCGGACCGGGTTCATCAAGCGACTCCCGGAGCGCCTCCCCGTCGCCTGGTGACGGTGACGGTGACGGTGTGACGGCGAGTTCATGAGCGTGCCCCGGGAGCTGTGCGAGCCCCCGGGGCACTTTCGCGTGACCGGCGCCCCTGGCGTCCCCGGCGTCCCCGCTAGCGGAAGATGCCGGTGTGGCCGAGCGAGTAGCGGCCGGGCTGCGGGTACACGGCGAGTCCGTGCGGTCCGCCGCCCACCGGGATCTTGGCGAGCTGCTTGCCGCTGGTGGTGTCGATCGCGTAGACCTCGGAGTTGTAACGGCCCGACAGCCACAGCACCTTGCCGTCGGCGGAGACCCCGCCCATGTCGGGGCTGCCGCCGTCCGGCAGCTCCCACTTCTTCGTCAGCTTGTTCTGGGTGAAGTCGAAGACGGAGACGGACCCTTCGCCCCGGTTGGAGACGTACATCTCCTTGGAGTCGCGGCTGACGTACAAGCCGTGGCAGCCCTTTCCGGTGGGCAGGAGCTTGGGGGTCTCGAACTTGTCCCCGCTGAGCACCCACATGCCGTGCGCCATCATGTCCGCGACGTAGAAGGTCTTTCCGTCCGGCGAGACCTTGACGTCCTGCGGCATCGCGCCCTCGAACGGCAGTTTCTGCTGGCCGATGACCTCCATCTTCTCGGTGTCCACCTTGAGGAGTTCACCGGAGAACTCGCAGCTCACGATGAAGTAGCGGCCGTCGGCGGAGAAGTCGGCGTGATTGACGCCGAAACAGGTCACCGGGACGGTTTTCACGCGGTTCATCGTGTGCGGATCGCGGAAGACCAGTTCCTTGTCCATCGAGGCCATGACCACCGCGTACTTGCCGTTGGGCGTGAAGTACAGGTTGTACGGGTCGTGCACCTCGACGGGCTTGCCGGCCTCGCCGGTGGCCGGGTTGATCGGGGTGAGCGTGTGGCCCCGGTTGTTGTTGACCCAGAGGGTCTTCATGTCCCAGGAGGGGACCACGTGCTGGGGCTGGACCCCGACCGGGATGGTGTCGATGACCTTGTACGTGACGGGGTCGATGACGGACACCGTGTTGGAGCTGGTGTTCGGCACGTAGACGCGCGACGGGAAGTCCTTGACCACCGGGGAGAGCCTGTTCGGCCGGTCGGCCGCGTACACGTCGTTCGGATCGAGGAGCGGCGGCATCCCGGCCAGGCCCGGGGGCACGGCCGGCACGACCTTGGCGGGCACGGCCGGCCCCTTCGAGCCGAGCGCCTCGGCGGGTCCCTTCTGGGCTTTCCCGCAGCCGCTCAGGGCGGCGGCGAGGACCAGACCGGCCAGCAGCACGGTGGCCTTCCGGGGAAGGCGGGTGGTCGTCATGGGGTCAGCAGCTCCGTGGTGGTCACCGCGCGCAGTTCGCGGCGCGCGAGTTCTTCGAGGAGGGGCGGCATCGCGTCGACCGTGTCCGCGTAGCCGAAGTGCAGGCTCACCACCGATCCGCCTTGGATCGTCCCGATGACGGTGCGGATGACGGCCGCGGCACCGGGCGAGGTGAAGTCGAGGGAGTCCACGTCGTAGGAGAGGACGTGCGGGTAGCCGGCCCGCTGGGCCAGTTTCCGGACGAGCGGGGTGGCGTACTGGGTCTGGGACGGCCGGAACCAGGTGCCGATCGACCCGGTCAGCCGCTTGAGCCGGTCGGCGCAGCCGGTGATCTCGGCGTACGCCTGCGCCTCGGGCAGGGTGTTGATCGCCAGGTGGCGCTGGGTGTGGTTGCCGAGCTCGTGGCCGCCGTCCAGGACCCGGCGGGCCATCTCCGGGTGGGCGTCGAGCCAGGCGCCGATGGCCAGTACGGTCACCCGCGCGCCCGCGCGCTCCGCCTCCGCGAGGACTGCTTTGGCGATGGCGGGGTCGCCGTTGCCGTGGAAGGTGAGCGCGACGTCCGGGCGGCCGCGCGGACCGTGCCCGATCTCGACGGGCTGCCCGGCGAACCGGCGCGGGGCGGGGGCCGCCTTGCCCCGGGTCGCCGCCCTGTCCGGCGCGGCCTTCGCGGGAGGCGCGGACGGGGCGGAGGCCGTCGGGGCGGTACGGGCGTCCTTGCCGCAGGCGGCGGTGAGGGCGCCGGCGGCGGCCGCCGCACCGGCACGGAGGGCGGATCGGCGGTCCGGGTAGCAGAGCACCTGCCCATTTAAGGGGTGGTTGCCCGCACAGGTAATGATTGACCCATTTCGGGACCTTCGACGGGGACCATCCGACCGGAGCACCGTCCACTATGTGATCAACGATTCACTCAGAGCAGCGGATACTTATTCAATGATTACGAGGCCAGTGGCCCAGCTCACCTAAGATTTAGGTGGAAACTCTTAGGATATGCACACTTATGTCCAACTTGGGACTTTTGGCATTTGGTCCCTCGTCTGCCATAGTCGGAATCACGGCTTCCCGTTGACCCGAGCGAAGTCCCCTGCCGAGGATCACACCCCCTTCGATCCTCGGCACCACCATGAAACCCCCGCAGCGCCCCACCAACGGCGACAGGGGGTTTCTGCGTTTCCGCGCCCGACGGCTCAGCGGTCGGCCACGCGCATCTCGAACCAGGTGATCTTGCCGCGCGGCAGCAGGTCCGCGCCCCAGCGGTCCGAGAGCTTGTCCACGAGGAACAGCCCGCGGCCGGTGGTGTCCATCTCGTGCACGGGCATCAGACAGGGCAGCCCGCGCGAGGGGTCGCGCACCTCCACGCGGATCCAGCCCCGGCGCCTGAGCATCCGTAAACCGAACGAGCGGGCCCCGGTGTGCCGGACGGCGTTGCCGACGAGCTCCGAGACCAGCAGCACGGTGTGCTCGGCGATCTGCGGTGAGAGGCCCCAAAGGCGCACCACCACGCACTGGGTGAGCCGGCGCGCGGTGCTCGCCGACTCGGGCATGGACGGCAGTGTCACTTCCGCCTCGGCCGGGTTCCCGTACAACTCCATTGCTTTGAGGCCCTGTTCGTCCTCCAGGGCCGCCGTGAGCCGTACGGCGGAAGCGCTGTTGCGCTGCCGCGGCTGTTCCACACCCTCCAGACCCGCCATGCACCCATCATGGACGGCCGGTACGGCCGTCCGGGCCGTTCCGCAGGAAAACACCCCCCGGAATCATGCCTTCCGAGGGGGTGCTCCGGCATATGCGTTCGGCAACCGGAGGGCGGTTGCACGCACCTGACCTGCGGTGACGTACCGCAAGGCGGTGATCACGCTGAGTGGATCAACTTTTCCTCTTAAGGTTCTCTTAAGGCCTGGCTAATCCACCCACAGGGAGGACGCGACTCCGCGACTAGAGGAACTTGGCCTTGCCCGGCCCCTCTTCGACGAAGCTGCGCATCCCGCGCTCGCGGTCCTCGGTGGCGAACAGGCCCGCGAACCAGCCGCGTTCGATGGTCAGCCCGGTGTCGATGTCGGCCTCCAGGCCGGCGTCCACGCACTCCTTGGCGGCGCGCAGCGCGAGGGCCGGACCCTGCGCCAGCTTGGCGGCCCAGGCGTACGCCTGCTCGTACACCTCGGCGGCCGGCACGACCCGGTCCACGAGGCCGAGGGTGAGCGCCTCGTCGGCCTTGACCATGCGGCCGGTGAAGATGAGGTCCTTGGCCTTGGAGGGGCCGATCAGCCGGGACAGCCGCTGGGTGCCGCCCGCGCCCGGGATCAGGCCGAGCAGGATCTCGGGCTGACCGAGCTTCGCGTTGTCGGCGGCGATCCGGTAGTCGGCGCACAGCGCCAGTTCGCAGCCGCCGCCCAGGGCGTAGCCGGTGACCGCGGCGACGACGGGCTTGGGGATCCGCGCCACCGCGGTGAAGGCGTCCTGCAGTCCGCGGGACCGGGCGACCATGGCCGCGTGGTCCATCGTCTGCATCTCCTTGATGTCCGCGCCGGCCGCGAACACCTTCTCACCGCCGTAGATGACGACCGTGCGGACGTCCGCCCGGTCGGTCGCCTCCACCGCGAGCTCGCGCAACCGGTCCTGGGTGGCGATGTCCAGGGCGTTCATGGGCGGCCGGTCCAGCCGGATGACGCCGACGCCTTCGGAGACTTCGAGAGAGATGGTCATACGGGGAAGGTTAGCGCCGGTTAACGCCAGGTGGCCCGGTGCTGTGGGTCACAGCACCCGGCCACCACGACGAACTACCCGGGGGGGCGACGTGTTACACACCGCCCAGTACAATTTACAGCCCG
>NZ_JBSGXB010000287.1:0-9879 GCF_053609185.1 Streptomyces sp. NPDC054956
CGGCGGGGTGAGGGGGCGCGAGGGTGCGCGGGAGGCGTGCGCGGGGGCGCGGGCACCGTTCGAGGTGACGTACTGCGGGACTTTCTGCCCTGGGGAGGCCCCGGGTGCGGGAGGATGGTGGACCCATGAGCCACAACGCCGCCGCCCCCGACATCTCCGGCCGCGCCGACCTGGACGTCGTGCTGCGCCGCTTCTACACGGCGGCCTTCGCCGACCCGCGGATCGGGCCGTTCTTCACCCAGATCGCCGGCACCGACCTCGACGTGCACCTGCCACGGATCACCGACTTCTGGGAGCGGGCCCTCTTCCGCAGCGCCGACTACCGGCGCGACGCCTTCGCCCCGCACGCCGCCCTCCACTCGGCCCGCGAGATGAACGCCGGGGACTTCGGCCGCTGGGTGCAGCTGTGGCGCGCCACGATCGACGGACTGCACGCGGGCCCGAACGCGGAGCGGGCCAAGGCCCAGGGCGAGCGGATCGCGCTGACCCTGCACAAGCGGCTCGCCGGCGCGGACGAGGAACTGCTGCGTGGCGAGGACGCGGTGGGCTTCGTACCGCTGGCCGCGCTGGAACTGCGCTCCCTCGCCTGACCTGCGGATTCGTCCTCCGCGAGGAAAATCCGAAAAAACTTCGCCGGGAGCGATGAGTTCTCCGGGGACCCGCGGTCTACCTCTCGAAAGCAACGGGAACACACCGAGAGAAGAGGGACCGCGATGTCCTCCACCATGATCTTCGTCAACCTGCCGGTCAAGGACCTCGACGCGACGAAGGCCTTCTGGGCCGGGCTCGGCTACTCCTTCAACGCCCAGTTCACCGGTGAGAACTGCGCCTCGATGCCGATCAGCGACACCATCGTCGCGATGTTCCTGACCGAGGCCCGCTTCAAGGAGTTCACCCACAAGGCCATCGCCGACACCGCCACCACCACCTCGGTGCTGCTGTGTCTGAGCGCCGAGAGCCGCACCGCGGTGGACGAGCTCGTCGACGGGGCCCTGGCCGGCGGTGCCACCGAGCCCCGCGCCGCCCAGGACTACGGCACCATGTACGGCCGCGCCTTCGACGACCTGGACGGGCACACCTGGGAGATCATGTGGATGGACCCGGCGATGGTCCAGGGCTGATCCCCGGTCCCGCCCTCACACGGAGGTCGCGGCGGTGCGCACCGGGTAGGTCCGCACCGCCACGGACTCGTCGTCCAGGCAGCGCCCCGTCTCCAGGTCGAAGCGCTGCTTGAGCAGCGGGGAGGCCACGAAGGTCCGCCCGTCGGCGCTGCCGAGCAGGCCGCGCGAGAGGACGTACGCCCCGGTGAAGGGGTCCCGGTTGGCGATGGCGTACGGGCGCCCCTTGCGGTCGAGGAACACCGCGGCCTGGCTCCCGTCGGGGAGCAGGGCCGCGACCCCGCGTCCGGGGACGAGCTCGGAGAGCTCGCACACCGTCAGCCAGCCTTCCTCCACCTGCAGTTCGACGGTCATCGGGTGCCTCCCAGGGATCCAACGGGCTCGAGGGTGAGGATGGTCAGGTCGGGCTTGACCTGGTCGCGCTCGGGGACGAACTTCACGGTCGGGTCGGGGGCGCCGGGAGCGTTGACGAAGGAGACGAACCGGCGCAGCCGCTCTGGGTCCTCCAGGGTCTCGGCCCACTCGTCGCGGTAGTGCGCCACGTGGTCGGCCATCAGCGACTCCAGCTCCGCGCACAGCCCGAGCGAGTCGTGCACGACCACGTCCCGCAGGTGGCCGAGGCCGCCCTCCAGCCGCTCCAGCCAGGTGGAGGTGCGCTCCAGCCGGTCGGCCGTGCGGATGTAGAACATCAGGAACCGGTCGATGAGCCGGATCAGCTCGGCGTCGGACAGGTCCTGGGCCAGCAGGTCCGCGTGGCGCGGGGTGGCCCCGCCGTTGCCGCCGACGTAGAGGTTCCAGCCGCTCGCCGTGGCGATCACCCCGAAGTCCTTGCTCTGCGCCTCCGCGCACTCGCGGGCGCAGCCGGAGACCGCCGACTTGAGCTTGTGCGGGGCGCGCAGTCCCCGGTAGCGCAGCTCCAGGTCGATGGCCATCCGTACGGAGTCCTGGACCCCGTAGCGGCACCAGGTCTGGCCCACGCAGGACTTCACCGTACGAAGGGCCTTGCCGTAGGCGTGCCCGGACTCGAATCCGGCGTCGACCAGGCGGGCCCAGATGCGGGGGAGCTGGTCGACGCTGGCGCCGAAGAGGTCGATGCGCTGGCCGCCGGTGATCTTCGTGTAGAGGCCGAAGTCGCGGGCCACCTCGCCGATCACGATGAGCTTGTCCGGGGTGATCTCGCCGCCGGGGATGCGCGGGACCACCGAGTACGAGCCGTTGCGCTGCATGTTCGCGAGGAAGTGGTCGTTGGTGTCCTGCAGGGCGGCCTGCTCGCCGTCCAGGACGTACCCGCTCGCGCCGAGGGTCGGGGCGAGCGAGGCGATGATCGAGCCCACGGTGGGCTTGCACAGCTCGCAGCCGTCGCCGCCGCGCGCGCCCTCGCGGCCGTGGCTGTCCAGGAGCTGCTGGTAGAAGGTCACGCGCAGGGTGCGCACGATCTCGTAGAGCTCGGCGCGGGTGAAGGAGAAGCAGTCGCACAGCCCTTTGTCGGCGGCGGGCGGCATCAGCTGGCCGATCACCTTCAGGCAGCTGCCGCAACCGGTGCCCGCCTTGGTGCACTTCTTCACCTCGGGCACGGTCGTGTGCGCGGTGATGTCCTTCTTGGTGACGTTGTGGCAGGAGCAGATCACCGCGGAGTCCGGGAGCGAGGCCGGGCCCAGGGCCACGGGCGCGCCGGCCCCGGCGGGCAGCACCAGCTGCTCGGGGGTGACGGGCGGCACGGAGCCGGTGAGCGGGCGCAGCAGGCCGTAGGAGTCGGCGTCGCCGACCAGGACGCCGCCGAGCAGGACGCCCTCGGAGGAGACGACGACCTTCTTGTAGACCCCGGAGCGGGAGTCGGAGTAGACGACGTCGAGGCTGCCGGCGGTGGCGCCGTGCGCGTCGCCGAAGGAGGCCACGTCCACGCCGAGCAGCTTGAGCTTGGTGGAGAGGTCGGCTCCGGTGAACTCCTTCTCGCGGCCGAGCAGGTCCTCGGCGGCCGTCTCGGCCATCTCGTAGCCGGGGGCGACCAGGCCGTAGACGCGGCCGTCGGCGGCGAGCGCGCACTCGCCGATGGCGTAGACGTGCGGGTCGGAGGTGCGGCACCGGGCGTCGACGGCGATGCCGCCGCGCTCGCCGACGTTCAGGCCGCTCTCACGGGCCAGCTGGTCGCGGGGGCGGACGCCGGCGGAGAAGACGACCAGTTCGGTGGGGACCGTGGAACCGTCGGACAGCTTCATGCCGGTGACGGAGCCGTCCTCGCCGGTGACGACCTCCTGCGTGCCGACGCCCGTGTGGACGGTGAGCCCCATGTTCTGGATGGTGCGCAGCAGGGCCGCGCCGCCGCCCTCGTCGACCTGGACGGGCATCAGCCGGGGCGCGAACTCCACGATGCGGGTGGCGAGGCCGAGGCCCTGGAGCGCGCCCGCGGCCTCCAGGCCGAGCAGGCCGCCGCCGACGACGGCGCCGCTGGTACGCGTCTTCGCGTACTCCTCGATCGCCAGGAGGTCCTCGATGGTGCGGTAGACGAAGCAGCCCGGGGCGTCCTTGCCGGGGACGGGCGGCACGAAGGGGTAGCTGCCCGTCGCGAGCACGAGGACGTCGTACGGGAACACGCGCCCCGAGCGGGAGGTGACGGTCCGGGCCTCCCGGTCGATGCTCTCGGCGGGGTCGTCGAGGTGCAGGTCGATCCCGTGGTCCTCCATGAAGGAGGCCGGGGTCATCGAGAGGTCCTCGGGGGTGCTCCCGGAGAAGTACGAGGTCAGGTGCACGCGGTCGTAGGCCGGTCGGGGCTCCTCGCAGAGCACGGTGATCCGGTGCGTGGCGGTGGCGCCGCGCTCGGCGAGCGCCTCCAGGTAGCGCTGGCCGACCATGCCGTGGCCGATGAGCACGATGGCGGGGGTGGGCGTGGGCGTGGCTGCGGCCATGATCAGGAGCCTCCGTCGTCGGTGAGCAGGTGGTGCAAGTCGGTGAGACCGTGCATGTCGGTGAGGGGGGCGCCGTCCTCCCAGCTGCGGGCGAGGGCGCCCACGCTGGAGAGCTCGCCGAGCAGGACCCCGCCGACCAGGCGGTCGCCGCGGACGACGACCTTGCGGTAGGTGCGGCGGGTGGCGTCGGCGAGGCGGACCACGTCGTCACCGGGGAGCGGGGTGGTCTCGCCGAAGGCGGCGAGGTCGAGGGGGCGGTCGCCGCCGGCGGTGAGGGTGAGGCGGGTCAGGGCGCGGGTTCCGGTGTATCCGGAGGGGGTGCCCGGGGTTGCGCCGGTGGTGGTGCCGTTGTTGGTGTCGGCGCTGATGCCTCGGCCGGTGCCGAGGAGGACCTTGGCGAGGGCCTCGGCCTGTTCCAGGGCGGGGCCTGCCAGGCCGTAGACCCGGCCCGCGTGTTCGGCGCAGTCGCCGATGGCGTGGATGCGGGGGTCGCTGGTGCGCAGCTCGTCGTCGACGAGGACGCCCTTGCCGACATCGAGGCCGGCGGCCAGGGCCAGGCCCGTGCGGGGCCTTACCCCGCAGGCCAGTACGACGATGTCGGCTTCGAGCCGGTAGCCGTCGGCGAGCTCGACCCCGGTCACGGTGCGGCTCCCCGCCGGGCCCCGGCCGGGGGCGGGGCGGAGCCCCGGCTGTGGCGTCGCAGTCGTCGTCAGGCCGCGGACTCGGCATTCCGTGTGGATTTCCACGCCCAGGTCGGTCAGGTGGGTCTGGAGGAGGGCCGAGGCGTCCGCGTCGAGCTGGCGTTCCATCAGGCGCTCGCCCTGCTGCGCCAGTACGACCTGCGCGCCGCGTTCGGCGAGGGCGCGGGCCGCCGAGACGCCGAGGAGGCCGCCGCCGATCACCACCGCGCGCACGCCGGGGCCTACGGCCGCGGACAGGGCCAGGCAGTCGTCCATGGTGCGGAACGCGTGGACCCCGGAGGGCAGTTCCCGGCCCTCGGGTTCGAACAGGCCGCGCAGTGCGGGCAGCACCGGGTTGGAGCCGGTGGCCAGCACCAGCGCGGCGTAGGGCTCGACCGTTCCGTCGTCGCAGTGCACCACCTGCTCGGCCCGGTCGATCCGCACCGCCCGCACGCCCCGGCGCAGCGCCGGGCCGGCGTCCGGCAGGGCCGTCACCTCCGGCGCGTACCGCCCGGCCAGGACCTCCGCGAGCAGGACCCGGTTGTACGGGACGTGCGGCTCCTCGCCGAGTACCGTGACGTTTCCGCCCAGCCGGGCGGCGAGCCGCAGGCCCGCGAGGCCGCCGCCGATCACCACCACGCGCTGCTGTTCCGAGGTCATGACACGAGCGTGCGCGGCTGCTGTTTCCCCTCGGCATCGCCCTTGTTACCCGGACGGAACGCCGACCTCAGCGTCCGGGTTAAGGGTCGGTGAGGCGTTCCTCAAGGCCGCCTTAAGGATCAACCGCCCGGCCGGGCGGCCGCCCGGACCGCCCTTAGCGTGGCTCGTATGCGAGATGCGGCGGTGCGGGTCAAGGGCGGGATGCTGGGCGGGGCCGGGGTCGTGGCCCTGCTGTGGGCAGCCCAGGTAAGGCCCTCCGCCCGGCTCGACGCGCTGTTCGCGACCGCCGCCCACCTGTCCGGGCTGCTCGCCGGGTACGGGGTGCTCGTGCTGCTGTTCCTGATGGCCCGGGTTCCCGCCGTCGAGCACGGGGTGGGCGCCGACCGGCTCGCCCGCTGGCACGCGCTGGGCGGCCGCCACGTCCTGCTGCTCTGCTTCGGGCACGGGCTCTTCGCGCTGTGCGGCTACGCCGTCCACGAGGGGGCCGACGTGCTCTCCGCCGTCCGGGAGCTGCTCGGCTACCCGGCCGTGGCCGCCGCGGTGGCCGGGACCGTCCTCCTGGCCGCCGTCGGCATCACCTCCGCCCGCTCCGTACGCCGCCGCGTCTCGCACGAAACCTGGCGCGGGGTGCACCTGCTGGTCTACCTCGCCGCCGCCCTGGCCTTCGCGCACCAGCTCGCCGGGCCCGACCTGGCCCTGGTCGGCTGGTTCTGGGCGCTCGCCCACGCCGTCGTCGCCGTCCTGCTCGTCTGGTACCGGGCCGTGGTCCCCGTCCGGCAGGCCCTGCGGCACGCGCTGCGGGTCTCCGAGGTCCGCGTCGAGGGGCCCGGGGTGGTCTCCGTCGTGGTCCGCGGGGAGCACCTCGCGGAGCTGCGCGCCGAGCCGGGCCAGTTCCTGCGCTGGCGGTTCCTGCAGCGCCGGCTGTGGCACACCGCGCTGCCGTTCTCCCTGTCGGCGCCGGTCCGCGGGGACACCCTGCGCATCACCGTGAAGGCGCTGGGCGGCCATTCCCGCCGGATCCGCCGGCTGCGTCCGGGCACCCGGGTCGTCGCCACCGGGCCCTTCGGGGCGCTCACCGCCGCCCGGCGGACCCGGCCCAAGGTGCTGCTGATCGCCGGCGGGGTCGGGATCACCCCGATGCGGGCCCTGTTCGAGACCCTGCCGGGCGGGCCGGGGGACATCACCCTGCTCTACCGGGCGGGGGCCGAGGAACACCTCGTCCTGCGCTCCGAGCTGGAGGCCATCGCCGCCGAGCGGCGGGCCGGGCTGCACTACCTGCTGGGGCGCTCGGACGCCGCATACGATCCGCTGGCTCCGCAGGCCCTGCTCGCGCTGCTCCCGGACCTCGCGGAGCACGACGTGTACCTGTGCGGGCCGCCCGGGATGGCGGACGCCACCCAGTCCGCGCTGCTGCGGGCCGGGGTGCCGGGCGGGCGGATCCACTCGGAGTGCTTCAGCTTCTGAGCCGCCGTCTGCCCGCCCGGGCCCGCCCGCTGAGCCCGTCTCCGTTTTCGTCCCCGAGAGGTCGCCGCACCATGCGCCACCCGCTGCACGTCGCCCTGTCCGTGCCCGTACGGCCCGGGGCCGGTTCCGGGGCCGCGGTTTCCGCCCGGCACCGCAGGCCCCGTACCTCCCCGGTGCACGCCGCGCTGGCCGCGCTGGCGCTCGTACCGCCCGCTGGGCGGCTGGCGGCCGGGCTGGGGCTGGCGAGCGTGCTGGCCGCGAGCGTGTTGACGGCGGCGGTGGAACCTTCGGCTCCGGTGGCCCCGGACCGGGCGCCGGCCCGTCAAAGCTCAACCTTTGCGCAAGTTTCCGGGGATTGATGGATGGTGCACCCAACTGCTCCGTAGGGTCGGTGCCGTGCCTGACATATCGACAACCATGATCATCGTGCTGTGCGTGGCCGCCGCCGCGGCGGGCTGGATCGACGCCGTCGTGGGCGGCGGCGGTCTGCTGCTCCTGCCGGCCCTGCTGCTCGGCCTGCCCAGCGCCCACCCCGCCACCGTCCTCGGCACCAACAAGGCCGTGGCGATCGTCGGCACCACGGGTGCCGCCGTGACCTATCTGCGCAAGACGCCGGTGGACGTGAAGCTCGCCGTCCGCATCGGCCTGGCCGCGCTCGCCGGCTCGATGGGCGGGGCCGCGCTGGCCGGCGGGATCAGCAAGGACGCGCTGCGTCCGATGATCATGGTCGTCCTGGTGGTCGTCGCGGGCTTCGTGCTCTTCCGGCCCGCCTTCGGCACCGCCCCCGGCGCGACCCCGGTCAGCCGGCAGCGCGTCCTGCTCGCCATCGCCCTGGCCGGCCTCGGCATCGGGTTCTACGACGGTCTCATCGGCCCCGGCACCGGCACCTTCCTGGTCCTGGCCCTCACCGCCCTGCTCCACCTCGACCTGGTCACCGCCTCCGCCACCGCGAAGATCGTCAACGTGTGCACCAACGCCGGGGCGCTCGCGATGTTCGCGTACCAGGGCATGGTGCTGTGGCAGCTGGCCGCGCTGATGGCCGCGTTCAACCTGGCCGGCGCCATGGTCGGGGCCCGGATGGCACTGAAGAAGGGCAGCGGGTTCGTGCGCGGCGTCCTCCTGACGGTGGTCGGCGCCCTCGTGCTCAAGCTGGGCTTCGAGCAGTGGGGCTGAGTCCGGGGCTCTGACCGGCGTAATGTTCCCGGCGTGCCCCACCTCGAGATATCCGACCTGATCACCGTCACGGACCCGCGCACCGGGGAGAGGCTGCCGGTCCTGCGCGACGACGTGATCCGCAGGCTCCGGGAATCGGGGGACCCGCGCGCGGCCCGCATCGTCGCCCGGATGCCGGCCGGACCGGACGGCGTGCTCGATCCGCTCGCCGTGGACCGCCTGATGATCGGCGTCCACACCGAGATGCAGCGGCTCAGCGAGGAACTGCGCATCGACGAGCGGCTCGTGCACGTGATCGGCCCGCTCTTCGAGGCCATCCGCGAGATCGCCGGCCGGCGCGGCCGGTTCCGGCTCGTCGACATCGGCTCCGGACTCGGCCACCTGATCCGCCGGCTCGCGGCCACCGGAGCCCTGGGACCGGGCGTGGAACTCATCGGCGTCGACCTCGACGCCGCACTGGTCGCCGAGGCCGAACGGCTGGCCCGCGCCGAGGGGCTCGACTGCCGGTTCGTCCACGGCAACGCCTTCGACCTCCCCGAGATCGCCACCGTCTACGTCTCCACCGGGGTGCTGCACCACTTCCGGGGCCGGGCGCTCACGGAGTTCTTCGAGGCCCAGGCCGACTCGCCGGCCCTCGCCTTCTGCCACTTCGACATCGCCGCCACCGGGCTCGCGCCCCTCGGCGCCTGGATGTTCCACCGCGCCCGGACGCGCCACCCGCTCGGCCGCCACGACGGGGTCGTCTCCGCCCGGCGCGCCCACTCCGACGAGACCCTGCTGCGCGCCGCGAACGTGCCCGGCATCCGGCCCCTGGTCTACGAACCCCGCTTCCTGGCCAACCCCTTCTGCACCACCCTGCGCCCGGTCATCGGCGTCCGGCCGGAGCTGGAGGAGCCGCTGCGCCGGGCCATGGGCCGCTCCTCGCGCCGGCTCGTGGGCCCCGAGCGGCCGGGCCCTGACGGGCAGGGGCCGGGCAGCGGTCAGTCCGACGGCAGCGGGGCCGGCGCCTCCCTCGGCGGTACGCGGTGAATCCGGACCTCCCGCTCGCCGTCCTCGGCGCGCTGGTGGCCGGGGGCGGCCGGAGCTCCCTGCTCGTGGGCGTCGTCGCGGGCGCCGCGGTCCTGTGCGTCGAGCCGTTCGTGCACCGCCGTTGGTACGCGCCCGCGTTCTGACGGGGTCCGGCCCCGCGGGTGGGGCCGCGCGCGGGCCTCAGTACGTACCGGTCAGGTGGGCGAAGACGACCACGTTGCCTTGGTAGCCCGTGCGCGGGGAGAAGCCGCCGCCGCAGGTGATGACGCGGAGCTCGGCCCGCGGCGAAGACCCGTAGACGCGGGAGTCGGGGAAGGCCCGGGCGTCGTAGACCTCGACCGCGTGGACCGTGAACACGGCCGTACGCCCATCGGCGCGGGCGACCTCGATCACGGCTCCCCGGCGCAGCGCCCCGAGGTGGTAGAAGACCGCCGGCCCGGTGGCGTTGTCCACGTGCCCGGCGACGACCGCGGTACCGGTGGCGCCCGGGGTGGTCCCCTCGCGGTACCAGCCCGCCAGGTCCCGGCGGGCGGGCGGCGGGACTTCGAGGCTGCCGTCGGACTGGAGGCCGAGGCCGGTGAGCGGGGCGTCCACCCGGATGGAGGGGATCTTGATGCGGGTGGGCGGGGAACCGGGGAGCGGGGCGATGGCCCCGGGGTACTGGGCGTGGGCGCTCAGCGCCTCGCCGGGGGAGGGCAACGGGGGCCGGACCTGCTCGCCGGATCCGCTGCCGACCAGCCAGACGCCGATGCAGGCGGCGAGTGCCACGAGCCCGCCGGAGCGGGCTCGGTTTGCGTCCATCGCGGGCCCCCTTGCCGTCGCGCCTTCGTTCTCTCTGTGGTGACTGGCCGT
>NZ_JBSGXB010000288.1:0-9816 GCF_053609185.1 Streptomyces sp. NPDC054956
GGCCGCGGCCTGGTCCGCCTGACCGGCCGGGGTGCCCCGGCCGGGGCACCCCGGCCGGGCTCGCGTCCGGTCAGCCCTCCAGGAGGTTCAGCAGCCGGTCCACGTCCGCCTCCGTGTTGTAGAGGTGGAAGGAGGCCCGCAGGTGGCCGGCCCGGGCGGACGTGACCACGCCGGCGGCGAGCAGCTCCTCCTGGCGGCCGGCCAGGCCCGGGACCGAGACGATCGGGGATCCGCCCGGGACGGGCTCGTGGCCCAGGCGCGCGAGTCCGGCGCGGTAGCGGGCGGCCAGGGCGGTGTCGTGGCGGTGGACGGCTTCGACGCCGATCCGCTCCAGCAGCGCCAGCGAGCGCTCGGCGGCGTGGTAGCCGAGGAAGGCCGGGGACTCGTCGAAGCGCCGGGCCCCGCGGGCCAGTCGCGACACCGGGCCGTAGATGGACTCCCACATGGGCTCGGCCGCCACCCAGCCGGCGTGCATCGGGGTCAGGGCGTCCTGGGCCTCTTCGGAGACGGTGAGGTAGGAGACCCCGCGCGAGGCGAGCAGCCACTTGTACCCGGCGGCGACCGTGTACTCGTACGGGCTCGCGTCGAACGGCAGCCAGCCGGCCGCCTGCGTGGCGTCGACCAGCATCCGCGCCCCGTGCTCGGCGGTCGCGGCGCGGATCGCCTCGAGGTCCGCCGTACGCCCGTCGGCGGACTGTACGGCGCTGAGCGCGACCAGTGCGGTGCCGGGGCCGACGGCTTCGGCGAGGGATTCCAGCGGGGCGAAGCGGACCTTGAGGTCGTCGCGCACCACGAAGGGATTGATGACGGAGGCGAAATCACCCTCGGGGCACAGGACTTCGGCCCCGGCCGGGAGCGAGGCGGAGACCAGGCCGACGTGGGTGGAGACGGCCGAGCCGAGGGCCACGCGGTCCGTGTCGACCCCGACGATCCGGGCGAACGCCTCCCGGACCTTCTCGACGCGGCCGAAGTCGCCGAAGCCGGCCGGGATTCCGGCCCCGGCCGCCTCGGCGAGCCGGCTCACCTCGGCGACGGCGGCTCGCGGGAGGACTCCGCAGCTGGCAGTGTTGAGGTAGGTGGTGGAGTGTGCGAACTCGCCGCGGACGGCTTCGGGCGGAAGAAGGTCCATGGCCTTCACTCTGCGCCAGGACCAACCCAAAATCCATTGCCGGATCCTGCACACCCCACCAAAGAAATGCTTATGCGGGACTACGGCTGCGGCACCGCGCACGCACCGTCGGGCTCGCAGGCCTCGCCCTCGGGGGCGGCCGGCGTGAGCACCTCGCGCCCGGCCCAGGCCTGCTCCAGCGCCCGGGTGAACACCTCGGCGGGCTGGCCGCCCGAGATCCCGTAACGCCGGTCGAGGACGAAGAACGGCACGGCGTTGGCTCCGAGTTCGGCCGCCTCGCGCTCGTCGGCGCGCACCTCGGCGGCGTAGGCGGACTCGTCGGCGAGCACGGCGCGCGCCTCGGCCTCGTCCAGGCCGGCCTCGACGGCGAGCGCGACCAGCACCTCGGGGTCGAAGACGGAGCGCTCTTCTCCGAAGTTGGCGCGGTAGGCGAGGTCGAGGAGCTCCTCCTGGCGGCCGCGGGCGGCGGCCAGGTGCAGCAGGCGGTGGATGTCGAAGGTGTTGCCGTGATCGCGGCCCTCGGTGCGGTACGTCAGCCCCTCGGCGCGGGCGCTCGCGGCGACGTGCTCCTCCATGCCGCGCGCCTCCTCGAGGGTGCGGCCGTACTTCTTGGCCAGCATCTCCAGGACGGGCGCCACCTGCCCCTTGGCGCTGTTCGGGTCGAGCTCGAAGGAACGGAAGACGACCTCGACCTCGTCACGGTGGGCGAACTCGGACAGCCCCTTGGCGAAACGGGCCTTGCCGATGTAGCACCACGGGCAGGCGATGTCGCTCCAGATCTCGACGCGCATGTTCCTTCTTCCCTCCACGGAATCAACTGTTCCGTGTTCAACCAACCGGGGTCCGGTCTCATTCCCCGGACGGTTCCGCCACCGCGAGCCAGAGCGTGCGGTGAGAGCCGGACCGGCTCCCCGCCGGGTCCGGGAGCCAGCCGTGGGTGGCGTAGAAGGCCTGGGCGCGCAGGTTGTGCTCGTAGACCTCGAGCCGGGCCCGGCGGACGCCCGCCCGGCGCCAGGCGTCCAGGCAGGCGGCGTGCAGGGCGGCGCCGGTGCCCCGGCGCCAGTGCGCCGGGTCCACGTGGAGCTGGGTGAGGGTGGTCTCGCCGTCGGTGGTGCGGAAGGCGGCGACCCCGGTGAGCTCGCCGTCGCGCTCGGCGCACAGCACCCCGCCGTCGGCCCCGGCGCGGGCCACCGCGAGCGACCAGCCCTCGCGGGTGCGCGCCAGCTCGGCCGCGCCGCCGTAGACCTCCTCGGGGATCCGGCCCCGGTAGTAGGTGGCGCGGGCCCGGGTGTGGAGGGCGGCGATGGCGTCGAGGTCGGCGGGGTGCGCGCTGCGGATCATGGGAAAGGGAACGCGCCGGGAACCCCGTGGGTTCCCGGCGCGCTCCGCTCGCGTCCGGCACTGCTCCGATTCGGCCACCCGTACGGTCGCCCCCGGCGCGAGGCGGTCGGCGCGGCTACTTCTTCAGCCACGCCTCCATCATCTTCTGCGCGACGGGGGCGGCCAGCTTGCCGCCGCCGATCTCGGAGCGGTCGGTGTCCGAGTTCTCGATCACCACGGTGACCACGATCTGCTTGCCGTTCAGCTTCCCGTACGTGGTGTACCAGGCGAGCGGCGGCAGGCTGTTGTTGACGCCGCGCTGGGCGGTGCCCGTCTTGGCGCCCGTCTCCACACCCGGGATCTGGACGTTCCTGCCACCGCCCTCGGTGGCCACCGTCCGCATGGCGTCCTGGACCATCGAGGCGGTCTTCTCGCTCATCACCTGCTGGGACTTGGGGTCCTTGAAGCTCTCCAGCACGTTGCCGTTGGAGTCGGTGACCTCGGAGACCTCGTGCGGGGAGACCAGCTTCCCGCCGTTCTCGATCGCGGACGTGACCATCGCCATCTGCAGCGGGGTGGCCTGGACGTCGAACTGGCCGATACCCGTCTGCGCGACCTGGTCGACCGACATCTTGTCCTTGGGGTACTTGCTGGCCGGGCTGGCCCAGACGGGGAGCTTCTGCACCACGTTGAAGCCGAGCTTCTCCGCCATCGCCCGCATCTTCTCCTGGCCCAGCTTGTGGGCGAACTCGGCGAAGACGTTGTTGCAGGACAGCTTGAGCGCGGTGCGCGGCGACACGTTGTTGCACATGTCGTCGGACACCTCGCTGCGCAGCTTGGTCCGCGTGCCGGGGATCATGTAGTCGCCCGGGATGCCGGTGGGCGTGTCGATGTTCGTGACCAGGCCGTTCTCGATGGCCGCCGCCAGCGTGACCAGCTTGAAGGTGGAGCCGGGCGCCTGCGGCTTGCGCAGCGCCGTGTTCTCCATCGCCTTGCCCTTGTCGGCGTTGAGCGCGTCCCAGGCCTTCTGGTCCGCGTCGGTCGCGCCGGCGATCGTGTTCGGGTCGAAGGACGGGTTGTTCACCACGGCCAGGATCTCGCCCGTCACGGGATCGACCGCCACGGCGGAGCCCTGCTTGCCCTGCAGCGCGTCCCAGCCCGCCTTCTGCACGTTCTTGTCGATCGTGGTCAGGACGTTGCCCGGGGCGGCCCGCTTGTTGGTGAGCGTGTCCATGATCGTTTTGAGACGGTTGTCGGAGCCGTTGAGGATGTTCTTGTAGACGCCCTCCAGCATGCTCGCCCCGAAGGCCTGGGAGCTGTAGCCGGTGATCGGCGCGTAGAGCGGACCGTCGGTGTACGTCCGCTTGTACCCGTAGTTCTTGCCGTCCGTCTTCGTGGAGCCGGTGATCGCCTCCCCGCCCACGATGATGTTCCCCAACGGGTTCTCGTACTGCCCGATGAGGTTGCGCTTGTTGTTCTTGTCGTCTGCGAGGGCCTGGCCTTGATACGCCTGCACCCAGGTGACCCGCACCAAAAGGGCCAGCACCAGGAGCAGACAGAAGACCGACGCACGCCTGATCGTCTTGTTCATCCCCCAGAAGGACGCCCCAGCAGCCCCGGGCGTTCCGCTCTGCCCCGATTGTGGCGGAGTTCTCAGCTTTTCCTCATGAGGAAACCTCCCTCGTAGGCCGCGATGACCGCCTGCGTACGGTCCCGGGAGCCGGTCTTGGCCAGGATCGAGGCGACGTGCGTCTTGACCGTCTGCGGGCCGACGCCCAGGCGCTCGCTCACCTCGTGGTTGGAGAGCCCGGTGGCCATCAGGCGCAGTACGTCGGCCTCCCGGTCGGTGAGCCGGGCCACCCACGGCGCGGCGGCGGGTCCCGCGCCGGGCGGGGTGTGGGCGGCGGCCAGGGAGCGGACGGCCGCCGGGAAGAGCAGCGAGTCGCCGCGGGCCACCAGCCGGACGGCACCGGTCAGCTCATCGGCGCCGGCCCGTTTGAGCAGGAACCCGGCGGCTCCCGCGCGCAGCGCGTCGTACACGTACGAGTCGTTCTCGAAGGTGGTCACCACCACGATCCGGGGCGGCCGCTCCATGGTGGCCATGATGCGTTCGGTGGCCCGGATGCCGTCGATCTCGGGCATCCGGACGTCCATCAGCACCACGTCGGGGACGAGCGTGCGGACCACGGACACGGCCTCGGCGCCGGTGGCCGCCTCCCCGACGACCGTCATGTCGGGCTCGGCGTCGAGGATGACCCGCAGGGCGGTGCGGACCATCCGCTCGTCGTCGGCCAGGACGACGCGCAGCGCCGGCCGGGACTCCGAGCCGTCCTGCGGCCCGGGCGCCCCGCTCATCGGGCTCCCCCGCCGAGGGGGAGGACCGCGCGCAGCCGCCAGCCGCCCTCGTGCGGTCCGGCCTCGACGTGCCCGCCGAGCAGCGCGGCCCGCTCGGCGGCGCCCCGCAGTCCCCGGCCCCCGGTGGTGCGAGCCTCCACGGCCTGCCCCGCCCCGTGGCCGGCGGCCGGTCCGTTCGTCATGGTGATCTCCAGTTCACTGTGTCCGCTCCGTTCCCTTACGAGGATCCGCAGGCCGACCGGGCCCGCCCCGTGTCGGAGGGCGTTGCTCAGCCCCTCCTGCACGATCCGGTACGCCTCGCGGGAGGCGATCGCCGGGAGCTGCGCCCAGTCCCCGGCCGGCCCCGGTTCCTCGTGCACGCCGATCGGGGTCCCGGCGGCCCGGCTGCGGGCCACCAGCCCGTCGAGGTCTCCGGCGAGCGTCGGCGCCGGCCCGGTTTCCCCGCTGCCCGTGCCGTCCCCCTCGCGCAGCAGGCCGAGCACCGCGTCCAGCTCGCCGACCGTCCGCCGGGTGGTGTCCTCGATCGCGGCCAGCGCCTCCCGCACGAAGTCCGGGTCGCTGTCGAGCACCCGCCGGGCGGCGCTCGCCTGGAGGGTGACCGCGCTCAGCGCGTGCCCGACGGCGTCGTGCAGTTCCCGCGCCAGCCGGTTGCGCACCGCCAGGTCGGCGGCCCGTTCCTCGGCCGCCGCCAGCCGGTCCGCCGCCGTCGGCCCGAGCAGGACGGGCGCCAGCCGGGCCAGCAGCGCCGCGGCCCCGGCGGCACACAGGACGAGCCCGGCCAGCAGGCCGATCCCGAGCACGGGGGCCACGTACGGCTCGGCGCCCGTGCCGAACCAGCCGAGCCCGAGCGGGAGCTCCCGCAGCGCCCTCACGAACGGCAGGGCGATCAGCACCACCGCCATGGGCGGGATCGCCAGGGTCATCCCGCTGACCAGTGCGCCGACCCCCAGGTGCAGGGTCCACCAGCCAGCGGTCCGCCCCCGGGCGGCCCAGCTCCGGGCCCGCCCCTCGGCCAGCAGTTCCCCCGGCACCGCGCACATGGCCCGTACCGCGGCCACCGACATCGGCCGGACCAGTCCGAACAGCCCGCTCACGGCGACGATCGGCAGGGCCAGGGCGTAGGCGGCGAAGCTGAGCGGCAGAGAGGTGCGTGCGTCGCTCCCGCCGGCGAGGCCCCCGACCACCACCTGCGTCAGCAGGAAGTACGGCATCAGCAGGGCCCCGCCGAGTATCAGGTGCACCCAGCGCAGCCGGGCCCGCGCCCCCAGCAGCCGGCCCGGGCCGGCCCTCCCTCCCGCCGTCGCCGTCTTCCCCACCCGTGTCACACCGTGCGGCGGGAGGCGAGGAACCGGGTGAGGACGACGGCGCCGAGTATTCCGGTGATCATCTGGCCAGCGTAGGCCAAGTGGACTATGGCGGAGAGCTGTTCGCCCTCGGGATCAGCGCCCAGCACGGCGATCAGCAGCCACGCTCCCCAGCTCAGCGCCGCCGCCGACCCGACCCACGCGAGCGCCAGCGGCCCCCGCACCGGACGCTCGCCGCCCCGGGCCAGCGACAGCGCCCCGACGGCGGCGGTGAGCGCGCATATCGCGTGGACCGCGCCGACCACCCCCGTCTCCGCGGAGTACGCGGCGACCTGCTTCGCGGTCAGCCCCGCCGTGCCCCCGAACGCCCAGTACAGGAGCACCGAGGCCACCGCCGTGGCCAGTACCGCCGAGGCTCCCGCCACCACCCCCGTGGACGACGGGAGCCTCTTCCCCAGCACGCCCTGCCAGCGCCGGCCCCAGCGCTTCCGCGCATAGGGCACGAACAGCCCGGCCAGGGCGAGTCCTTGAAGCGTGAAGCCGCCGTAGACGACGTTGAACACCCACGGGTCGAGGAAGGCCTCACGGGCCGCCCCCGCCGGCTCGTCCGCCCCCATGCCCAGCGCCTTGACGAGCAGTTGGCCCGGGAACCCGGTCAGGATCGGGGTGAGCAGTCCGGTGGCGACGAAGACCGGGACGGCCAGCAGCCACGACGGCACGCGCATGCCCCAGGGCCGGGTGAGCGCCAGCACTATGAGGATCACGGTGGCGTCCATGACCAGCGTGACCGAATTGGCCACGGTGAAGAACAGTCCGGGCTTCAGGAGCACACTGCCGTCGGGTATCCCGATGTGGCTCCCGCCCAGCCAGGCGGCCTTCAGTGCCAGGTACGGGACGGTGGCGGCCAGGGCCACCGCCCGCAGGGTCCGCCGCCCGGTCCCCATGACGGGGGCCGCGGACGGCCTCGTGGTGAACGTCGTGCCGCTCGGGTGAACCTCTCGCGTGGTCATGACCCAACGGTCCCGCGTCCGTTGCGCCGCCACCTCCCCCTTGAAGGGGAACCGCCTCCCCCGCCCGGGGGAGGGAACCCGCCCTCCCCCGCACCACCTGCGCCGCACGCCGGGCCCGCGCCCGCGCCCGAAGCCGCGCCCGCGCCCACCGCCTCACATCCGCCGCGTCACCACCGACAGCCGGTCCCGCGCCTCGAACAGCGCCGCCTTGATGACCTGTTCGTGCCCCGGAGTCAGCCGCGCCACCGGCACCGAGCAGCTCACCGCGTCCCGCGCCGGCGTCCGGTACGGCACCGCCACCCCGAAGCACCGCAGCCCGAGCGTGTTCTCCTCGCGGTCCACCGCGTACCCCTGCTCCCGCACCAGGGCCAGCTCGTCCACGAGCTGGTCCCGGTCGGTGATGGTGTGCTCGGTGACGGCTTCCAGCCGCCGCGGCAGCAGCGCCCGTACCTCGTCGTCCGTGTGCGTGGCCAGCAGCGCCTTGCCCAGGGCCGTCGAGTGGACGGGCAGCCGCCGCCCGACGCGGGTGAAGGGCCGCAGGTAGTGCTGGGACTGCCGGGTCGCCAGGTAGACCACGCTCGTCCCGTCCATCCGGGCCAGGTGGATCGTCTCCGTCGTGTCGTCGGAGAGCCGGTCCAGCGTGGGCCGCGCCGCCGCGACGACCTCGTCCCCGTCGATGTAGGAACTGCCGACGAGCAGCGCCCGCACTCCGATGCCGTACCGCGTCCCCGTCGCGTCCGTCTCCACCCAGCCCAGGTTCACCAGAGTGCGCAGCAGCATGTAGAGGCTGGACTTGGGCAGGGAGAGGTCGTTCTGGATGTCGGCCAGGCTGTGCAGCCCCGGCCGCGACGCGAAGTGCTCCAGCAGCAGGACCGTGCGTACGGCCGACTTGACGGCCGCCGGCGCGCCCGAGCCCCCCGACTCAGCTGTCGTCATTCGCCTTCGTGCCCCTTTGTCTCTTGTCAACCCGGAAGACGCGGAAATAGAGTCCACGATGAATGTGATCATTCATCCACCGGAACGGCGTTCACAATACTGAACGCATCCGTGCGGGTCAGCGTAGATCCAGGAGGCAATTCGCCATGGCAGCAGCACCAGTCTGGAGTGTGGACCCCCGCACCGGGAAGCAGCGCGAGCAGGTTGCGGTGGAGGCCACACCCCAGGAGGTGGACGAAGCGGTCCGCGCGGCCCACGCGGCCCGCGGCGCGCTCGCCGACGCCGCCGCCCGCGCCGCCTTCCTGCGCGCCGCCGCCGACCTGTTCGACGGGGCCGCCGCGCGGATCGTCGAGACCGCCGACGCCGAGACCGCGCTCGGCTCCGGCCGGCTCACCGGCGAGCTCGCCCGCACCACCGGCCAGCTGCGCGCCTTCGCCGACGCCGTGGACGAGGGTTCCTACCTCGACGTGCGCATCGACCGCGCCGACCCCACCACCGCCCCGCCCCGCCCGGAGCTGCGCCGCTACAAGGTGCCGCTGGGCGTGGTCGCGGTCTACGCCGCCTCCAACTTCCCGCTCGCCTTCTCCGTGCCCGGCGGCGACACCGCCAGCGCACTGGCCGCCGGCTGCCCCGTCGTGGTCAAGGCGCACCCCGACCACCCGGCCACCTCCGAGCTCTGCGCGTCGCTGCTGCGCCGCGCGGCCGTCGCCACCGGGCTGCCGGCCGAGGTGCTCTCCGTGGTGCACGGCTTCGGCTCGGGCCTGGAGCTGATCCGACACCCACTGGTCAGCGCCGCCGGGTTCACCGGTTCCATCCGGGGCGGGCGGGCGCTGTTCGACGCCGCCTCCAGCCGTCCCGTACCGATCCCCTTCCACGGGGAACTGGGCTCGCTGAACCCGGTCGTCGTCACCGAGGCGGCCGCCGCCGAGCGCGCCGAGGAGATCGGCGGCGGGCTGGCGGGCTCGGTCACGCTGGGCGTCGGCCAGTTCTGCGTCAAGCCGGGCCTGGTCCTCGTACCCGAGGGCGCGGGCGGCGACCTGCTGGCCGGGGCGCTGGCCAAGGCGCTCACGGAGACCGGGCCGGGAGTGCTGCTCGACCACCGGATGCGGGAGAACTTCGTCGCCGGAGTCCGCGAACGCGCCGCGCTGCCCGGGGTCGAGGCACCCGTCACGCCCGGCTCCGGCGACGAGCACACCGTCGGCGCGGGCTACCTGAGCGTCCCCGCGCGGACCCTGCTGGAGGGCGGCCCGTACGAGCTGCTCCTGGAGGAGTGCTTCGGCCCCGTCACCGTGCTCGCGCGGTACGCCGACCAGGACGAGGCCGCCGCGGTCCTCGGCCTGCTCCCCGGGAACCTCACCGCGACGCTCCAGCTGTCGGCCGCCGAGGCCGACGGCGGACCGGGGCCCGCGGCGGAGCTGATCTCCCAGGTCACGACGCTGGCCGGGCGGGTCGTGGTGAACGGCTGGCCGACCGGTGTCGCCGTGGCCCCGGCCCAGCACCACGGCGGCCCCTACCCGGCGGCCACCTCCCACTCCACCTCGGTCGGCGGCACCGCGATCGAGCGCTGGCTGCGCCCCGTCGCCTACCAGTCGGTGCCGGACGCCCTGCTCCCGCCGGAGCTGCGCGAGGCCAACCCGCTGGGACTCCCCCGCCGCGTCACGGGCGACCCGCAGGCGTAGGCCGAAGCCGGGCGGCCCACAGGCCCGGGCCCCGCAGGCCCGCCCGGCCCCGATCAGGGCAGGCCCGCGCCGTCCCGCTCGCC
>NZ_JBSGXB010000289.1:0-4041 GCF_053609185.1 Streptomyces sp. NPDC054956
GCGCGCGCCCGCACGTCGAGCCCTCCCGGTTCGCGCTCCGGGACGCCATCGGCGAATCCCTCGCCGGGATCCTCCAGCGTCCGGCCCGCTCCGCGCTGACCGCGCTCGGCACCGTGCTCGGGGTCGGCGCCTTCGTCGCGGTCCTCGGACTGACCGTCACCACCGCGTCCCGGATCGACGGCCGCTTCGACCTGCTGACCGCGACCGAGGTCACCGTCGAGGACATCGCGTACGCGCAGGACGAGTTCGCCGGCCCGGGCTTCCCCGCGGACGCCGACGCCCGGATCGGGCGCCTGGGCGGGGTCCGCCACGCCGGTGTCTACTTCACCGTCCGCCTCGCCCCCGGGGCCGGTGTCCGGGCCGCGCCGGTCGGCGGGTCCGGGGGGCCGGAGCGGATCGAGGTGGTCGCCGCCTCTCCCGGCGCGCTGCTCGCCGCCGGGCCGCGGCTGTCCCGGGGCCGACTGTACGACGAGTACCACTCCGGCACCCGCCAGCGGGTGGCCCTGCTCGGCGCGAGCACCGCCGCCCGGCTCGGGATCACCACGCTGGACACCCTGCCCGCCGTCTTCATCGGCGACGAGCCGTTCACCGTGATCGGCATCATCGAGGACGTGGAGCGCAAGGCCGATCTCCTGCTGTCGGTCGTCGTCCCCCGCAGCACCGCGGAGGAGGTCTGGGGCGCGCCGAAGGGCACCGGCACGACGATGCTGATCGCGACGGCGCCCGGAGCGGCGCAGCAGGTGGCCCGGCTCGCGCCGACCGCGCTGCGGCCCGACCACCCCGAGTACCTGAGGGCCGTACCGCCGCCGGATCCCAGGACCCTGCGGTCCGGGGTGACTTCGGACCTGGAGCGGCTCTTCCTCGTACTGGCCGGGATCTGCCTGGTCATCGGCGCCGTCGGGATCGCCAACACCACCCTCGTCGCGGTCCTGGAGCGCACCGGGGAGATCGGCCTGCGCAGGGCGCTCGGTGCGCGGCGCCGGCACGTCACCCTCCAGTTCCTGGTCGAATCCGGGGCGCTCGGATCGCTCGGCGGGCTGGTGGGAACCTCGCTGGGGACGGC
Source organism: Streptomyces sp. NPDC054956 (assembly GCF_053609185.1). Taxonomy (NCBI): domain Bacteria; kingdom Bacillati; phylum Actinomycetota; class Actinomycetes; order Kitasatosporales; family Streptomycetaceae; genus Streptomyces; species Streptomyces sp. NPDC054956. Next base: position 1,064 of record NZ_JBSGXB010000289.1, read on the forward strand.
CACGGTGGTGGTCGTGGCGCTCGTACGGGAATGGACCCCGGTCATCCACCCGGCCACGGTCGCGGCGGCCCCGCTCCTGGGCCTGGCCACGGGTGTCCTGGCCGGTCTCTACCCCGCCTGGCGCGCCGCCCGCATCGAACCGGCGGAGGCCCTGCGCCGGTGACCGCGCCCCGGCGCGCACCCGGCCGGCGCCCCGTCGGAGTCAGGCAGTGCCCTTCGCTAGCATCCCGGGTGTGACCGGTATCGACGTAGTCCTCCTGACCATGAACGACCGTCCCGACGAGGAGGCGGCCGCCGTCCGGACGCTGCTCGCGCAGGAGGACGTCGACCTCAACGTGGTCGTCGTCGGCAACGGCTGCCGCCCTTCGCTGGAGGTGGCCGGTGCCACCGTCGTCCCGCTTCCGGAGAACCTCGGCATCCCCGAGGGCCGCAACCGCGGGGCTCTGGCCGTGCGGGACGCGGGCAGCGAGTTCGTCTTCTTCCTCGACAACGACGCCTCCTTCCCCCGGCCCGACGTGCTGTCCCGGCTGGTGGCCGAGGCCCGCCGGCACCCCGGGGCCGCGTACGTCCAGCCGCGGCTGACCGGCCCGGACGACCGCACGACGCCGCGCCGCTGGGTTCCCCGCCTGCGCAAGGGCGATCCGGGGCGGCCGGGCACCATCGCCACCATGACCGAAGGCGTGGTCATGGTCCGCCGGGAGGCCTTCGACTCCGCCGGGGGCTGGCCCGACTTCTTCCTGTACCACGAGGGCATCGACCTGGCGTACCGGCTGTGGGACCAGGGCGGCACCGGCTGGTACGCGGCCGACGTCCGGATGCACCACCCGGTGACCAGCCCGACCCGGCACGCGCTCTTCCACCGGCTGGCCGCCCGCAACCGGGTCTGGCTCGCCTACCGGAACCTGCCGGGCCTCCTCATCCCGCCCTACCTCGGGATCTGGACGGCCGTCACCGCGCTACGGAGTCTGCGGGGCGGCGGGCGGCGGGAGTCGCTCCAGGGGCTGAGGGAGGGCTGGGCGAGCCGTCACGACCAGGTGCGCCGCCCGATGCGCTGGCGCACCGTACTGCGCCTCACCGCCGCGGGCCGGCCGCCGGTCCTCTGAGGGACCCGGACGGGCGCGGGAACGGCGAACTGTTCTTTTCCCATGGGGAGTTGGCAGGACGTACTATGCGTGGGCCCCGCCCGTCCGCGAGCGGGGCCACAACCGAATGCGTGCACAGCTGGGGGAAGCCGGTGGGAATCCGGCGCTGACCTGCAACCGTGAACGGCGCCCGGCGCGCCGCCAGTCGGAACACCCGAAGTGCCACGCGAACCCCTTCCCACTGTCATGGACTGCAGCGTGAAGAAAGGCTCCTCCGCCATGCGAAAGACCCTCGTAGGCCGCGCCGTGATCACCGCGACGGCCCTCTGCCTCGCACTCGCCACCGCACCGGCCGTGGCCCAGGCCCGGCCGGTGCCGGACACGAACGCACGCATCAAGGTCACTCTGACCGTGCAGGGGCCCGACGGGCCGCTGTTCAAGGGCAAGGTCAGGACCAGGGGCCACGACGTGACCACCCCGACCGGCGGCACGCACACGTGCGACGGCACCAACGGCGCGGCGAACCCGTCCAAGGTTCCGACGCCGACCGCCGCGCTCGACGACGCCGCCCGCGAGAAGCAGTTCACCTGGGACGGCACCTGGTACGCGTCCTTCGACGACTTCTCCGTCGACACCATCAAGAAGGTCGGCGGCGGCGGTTCCGCCTACTGGAACATATCGGTGAACGGCACGCCGACCCCGGTGGGCGGCTGCCAGTTCAAGCTGAAGGCGGGCGACCAGGTGGCCTTCACCTGGACCTCGTTCTGATCCACCTGCCGTCCTTCCGATCCGCTGCCGGGCCTCCCCGGCGGGCCGCGTCGTACGCCGTGAGGGCGGCCGCCAGGTGGCGTGCGTCGGCCGGATCGGTGGCGTCGCGGCCCGTGAGCAGCCGGATCCGGCCGAGCCGGTAGGTCAGGGTGTTGCGGTGGACGGTGAGGGCGTCGGCCGCCTCGGTGCGCCGGTAGCCGGATCCGATGAACTCCCGCAGCGTGGCGATCAGATGGGGCTGGCCGTCGAGGGGTTCGAGGGTGCGGGCGAGGGCGTCGCGGGCGGGCCCCGGCCGCACCAGCTGGTACTCGACCGCCAGGTCGGCCAGCCGGTAGAGCCCCGGGGAGCGGCCCAGGTCCTCCGCCAGGGACAGGACTTCGGAGGCTTCCGCCTGGGCGGCCGGGATCGCGGCGTGCTCCTCGGCGGTGGCGGCCGCCGCCGTGCAGCGCAGTTCGGCGGCCGCGTCGAGCCGGGCGAGCAGCCGCGGCGTCGCGCCGTCCTGTCCGAGCGGGACGAGCAGCACTCCCCCGTCGCCCTTGAAGGTGGCCAACACCTCGGGGTTGCGGTCCAGTTCGGAGCGGACGGCCCGCAGGATGCGGGTCGTCGCGCTGCCGGGGGCTTCCGGGAGCCGCAGGACGACCACCTCGTACCCCTCGGCGAGGGTGCGCCCGTACCGCTCGGCCGCGCGCCGGGCCGGGCGCCCGGCGAGCAGGACCCCGGCGAGGTTGCGGCCGTGTTCGCGCTGTTCCCAGTCGAGGTCGGCCTGCTCCCTGAGGTAGGCCTCGGCGACCTTGGGCATGACCTCGCCGAGGAACGCGAGCAGGCCGGTGACCAGTGCGTACGGGTCCTCGGCGGGCTCCGGTCCGGCCATCGCGAGTTCCCAGGCCTGGCGGGCGCCGATGGGGTAGACCCGTAGCACGGCCTCCAGGGGGACGCCGTCCCTGGCCCGTTCGGCGCCCCAGGCGACGGGTGCGGCCAGTTCGTGTTCGGCCGGCGGGCGCCCTTCGGCGACGGTGGTGAGGAACAGCCTCAGCACGGCTTCGGTGTTCGCGACGAGATCGCCGCCGAGGATGCTGTCGGGCAGCAGCCGGTAGGCGGGGATGGCGGTGGTCAGGCGGGCCACGGTGG
>NZ_JBSGXB010000289.1:4051-9795 GCF_053609185.1 Streptomyces sp. NPDC054956
GTACCCGGGGCAGCAGGGACGCGGCGAACCCCGGCGGCGTCCGCCCGGCGCCCTCGCTTCCGAGTCCGTGCCAGGGCGCCGATTCCTCCCCGGCCCCGGGGCCCCGCTCGCGCTCGCGTCCGGCTTCCTCGTCCATCCCCGCATTGTCACCGTGCACAAACGCGGGAGGAAGCATTCTGCGCGTACCGCCAGGGGACACGGGCGGTGCGCCGGAGCATTCTGTGCAGTCCGACCAGCGCGCCACACCCCCGTCAGGAGATCTCGTATGGCACACAGCACCCGTGCGTCACGGACCCGCCGATGGCTCGCCAGGGCCGGCCTCCCGCTGGCCCTCCTCCTCGGCGCCGCCTTCCCGGCGCACGCCGCCACCGACGGCGCCGACGGACTCGGCTCGGGCGGCATCAACGACTTCTCCTGCCGCCCGAGTTCCGCGCACCCCGAGCCCGTGGTGCTGCTGCACGGCACCTTCGCGACCTGGTACGAGGACCTCAACTTCCTCCAGGCCGACCTGGCCGCCCGCGGCTACTGCACCTTCGCCCTGACCTACGGCGCGTACGAGGGCTTTCCGCTCGTCGGCGGGCTGAAGCCGGTCGCCGTCTCCAACGTGGAGATCAAGGAGTACGTGGAGAAGGTGCGCGCCGCGACCGGGGCCGCGCAGGTGTCCGTCGTCGGCCACTCCGAGGGCGGGCTCCAGGCGCTCTACCTGGCGAAGATGCAGGGCATCCAGTCCCACATCAAGGCGGTCGTCGCCATCGCCCCGCCGACGCACGGCACCAACGCCGCCGGCCTCCTGGACCTGGGCGACAAACTGCTCGGACGGCAGACGATGGAGCGGATCGTCACCACCATCGGCATCCCGGTACTGGCCGACGAGGTCCCCGGGGGCCCCGCCATCGTGGCCCTGAACGACGGCCCGGTGGCCCAGCCCGGGATCTCCTACACCATCATCTCCTCGCGCTACGACGAGCTCGTGACCCCGACCGAGACGGCGTTCGTCCGCGAGCCCGGGGTCAGGAACCAGTACGTGCAGGACTTCTGCCCCTTCGATCCGGTGGGCCACATCGGCGAGGCCTACGACCTCAACGTCTGGCACATGGTGCGCAACGGCCTCGACCCGCGCCGCGCCACCCCGATCCTGGTGTGCGCGGTCGGCTCTCCCGGCTAGGCCGTACTAGGGAAGCGGCGCGCCCCGGGCCGTCAGCCACAGCGAGTACCACTCCTCGTGGCTGAGGTCGGGGGCGCGCAGCGCCGCGTCGCGGCAGGCGCGGATGCGCTCCGGGCGGCCGGTGCCGACGACGGGGGCGATCCGGGCCGGGTGGCGCTGCAGCCACCACAGCAGGACCGTTTCCGGCGTCGTGTCCTTGGCCTTGGCGAGGGCGCCGAGGAGTTCGGCGGTCGCGTGCTCCCGTTCGCTCTCCTGCCGTCCGGTGAACCGGCCCTGGGCCAGCGCTCCCCAGGCCTGGATGCGGACCCCGTTGGCCACGCAGTACTCGACGGTGCCGGCCGGGAAGCCGACGGACGCCGCGGCCGGGGTGTTCACGAGGACTCCGTCCTCGAGCCAGTCGCGCCGGTCCAGGCTCATCTCCAGCTGGTTGGCGACGAGCGGGAAGTCCAGGTGGTGCTGGAGCCGGGCGCACTGCGCCGCGTTCATGTTGGAGACGCCGAACTCCCTTACGAGGCCCTGCCGTCGCAGTGACGTGAGGGCCTCCGCGGTTTCCCGCGGATCGGCCAGCGGGTCGGGCCGGTGCAGGAGCAGGACGTCGATGACGTCGGTGCGCAGCCGGGCGAGGCTCTCCTCGACCCGGCGGGTGATGGTGGCCCCGCGCAGGTCGTACATGCCGGGGTGCTCGCCGTCGGCGAGGCGGATCCCGCACTTGGTCTGGAGCGTGACGCGCTCGCGCAGGCCGGGGGTGCGGGCGAGCACCTCGCCGAAGACGGCTTCCGCCTTTCCGTGCCGGTAGATGTCGGCGTGGTCGAACATGGTGATGCCGCTGTCGAGGGCGGCCTCGATCGCCGCCTCGGCCGCGTCTATGTCCTCGGGCCGGTACGGGCCGGGCTCCCAGCTGCCGCCGAGAGCCATACAGCCGTAGATCAACCGGGTGTCGCCTGTCGCTGATGCCGTGATCGCCATGCGTGCACCCTATGAGGAGGACGCCTTCCACAGCACCCGGTCCCCGTCCACGATCACCAGCTCTCCGCTGGTCCGCAGCAGGAGCCGGGCGCCGGGGTGGCCGGTGGTCCCGCTCGACCAGGCCGGGCGGCCCTCGGCGGTGCGCACGACCAGTTCGCCGTCCTGCGTGAACACGGCGTCGTGGGCGGCGCCCCCGGTGTCGCTGTGCCACGTACGGCGGCCCTCGGCGTCGAGGAGCACGAGGTCTCCGGCGCTGTCGAGGGTCAGCCGGGCCTTGCCCGCGTCGAGTACTTCGCCGCCGCGCAGGACGGAACCGGCGTGGAACTCGATGGAGTCGTCGAGTTCCCCGGCGGCCAGGCCGCGCAGGACGGGCAGCGAGGGGGTGAAGGCGTAGACGGCGCCCTCCGTCCGTACGAAGCGGCCGAAGAAGAGGGTGTCGGCCCGACTGCCGTCCCCCGAGGGGGTCTCGAAGGCGACGGGGGAATCGGGGCCGAGCACCGGGTCGCAGCCGGTGCGCGGGTTCCGGCCGGCCGGGAAGTCCCGCTCGTTCATCCACTTGCGCGCCACCACCTCGAACTGCCCGACCAGGTCCGCCTGGTAGCAGACGAAGAGCAGTCCGCGCGAGGCCTCCGGGCCGTGGCCGGAGCCCAGTTCGGGGTCGTAGACGGGGCCGTACGGGATCCCGCGCCGCATCAGGCGCCGCCCGTCGAGCTCCGACTGGGCCAGCGGAGGACGGCCCGGGGTGAGGACGAGGCCGCCGCGCGGGTTCCCCTTGCGGATGTGGGCGAACAGCGGCATCCGCCAGCCGTGCGGGTCGGCGCTGTAGTCGAGGGTGGCGTCGGGGTCCTCGCCGGGTTCGGGCAGCCGTTCGGCGGCGGGGCAGACGGCGACGGGCATGCCGCCCGGCCAGCGGCCCATCAGCCGGGCCCCGAGCCACTCCCGGGGGGCGTCGGCGGGCGCGGAGCCGGCGCGCTGGAGCTCGGCGAGGCGCAGGGCGACCTGTGTCCACCAGCCGGGCACGTCCTGCGCGAGGCGGCGTACGACCTGGAAGGCACCGCCGGTGGCCCAGGCGGGCAGGGCGGTGGGGCGCTGTCCGACCCGCTCGGGCCCCACCACGAACTCGCCGGCGGGGATCAGCCGGGTCCCCGGCTTGCCGAGGACGCTGGTGCCGGTGGCCGGGTCGGGCTCGTCGAAGCCGCGTACGCCGGGCTGGCTGATGCAGTCGGCGAAGCCGAAGTGTTCGTGCCCGCGCAGGTCGCCGGAGAGGGTGGCGCCGTCCTGCCGGAAGAGCACCGTCGCGCCGGCCTGGCCCGCGCGGACGCGGTGGTCGGTGACGGCAGTGGCGAGGCGTTCGGGCTCGTCGGCGGCCAGGGTGAGGACCGCGTGCACCGCGCGGCCCGGCTCCTCGGCACCGAACAGCCAGGACTGCGGGGCGCTGGTGCCGGTGTCGCCGAGCTGCTGCGCGCGGGCCGCGGCGCCCTGGGTGAAGGCCTCTGCGTTGGAGCCCGCGCCGGCCGCGGGGAAGGGTTCCTTGCCCGCGAGGAGGCGCAGTCCCGGATGGGTGAGGCTGAGTCCGGTCCACAGGATGGACATGGAATCGGGATCGATGCCGCCGGCGCGCCTGCGGGCCTTGCTGAAGGCCTTGTTGAAGCGCGCCACCTCCTCGGTGGTGGAGATCGAGGGCAGTAGCCGGTTCAGCCACTGGCGGGCCTTCCCGACGTCGCCGAAGTGGAGGAACAGCAGGCAGGCGTGGTCCTTGCGGAATCCGGCGAGGATGTCGCCCTGGCTGTTGCGGTCGGTGCGCAGCGGGAGCGGATCCGCGGCGGCAGCGGCCCGTACGGGTTCCGCGGCTGCCGCCGCCTGGCCGGCCGGGGCCGGTGCGGCCCACGCCGTCGGGGCGATACCCGCGGTGAGGCCGGCGGCGGCGAAGGCGGCGGCCTGGACGACGGTCCTGCGAGCGGGTCCGGTGTGGGGGCAGCCCGGGGACGGCGACGGGGCGGGGGCCATCGGCTTACTCCAAGGGGAAGGGGGCGAGCGGGTGCGGGAACGGGGCGAGACGTGGCGGGGCGGGGAGAGCCGGACCGGGGTCAGCGCGGCGGCGCGGCCGGGACCTTCCCGTCGAGCTTGATCCACTGCGCGACGCCGGGTACTCCCCGGGCGTCGAGGAGGAAGAGCATGTAGTAACCGGGCGGCGCGGCCGCGGCGTTCGGCGGCGCCTGGAGCGTGAGGGTGCCGCCGGCCCGCCGCTTGACGCGCAGTTCCAGGTGACGCTGGCTGGTGTTGACCGCGTGCGTGGCGGTGGTGGGTGCCAGCAGCACGGCCCGCTCGACCCGGTCGGGGGTGCTCGTGGTGACCTCGAAGCGGGTGTCGTAGCCGATCGGCCCGGCGGGCACCTCGTCGAGTACGGGGCGGGCGCCCTGGTGGAGGTAGGCGGGCTCGTAGATCTCGATGGTGCCGTTCATGTCGTCGGTGATGTCGGCGTCGTTGGCGAGCTGTTGGAGCTCGTCGCCGGTGACCATGACGCGGCCGTCGGGCAGGACGAGGGCGTTGGAGTGGTAGCCGCGCGGCAGCCGCTGGACGGGGCCCGGCTTCCAGTTCCCGTGGGCGTCGCGCATCTCGAACTGGCGGTACTTCAGGTCGGCGTTGGGGTTCAGCACGCCGTTGCCGTAGTCGCGGATGTCGTATCCGCCGCTCGCCGTGAGCAGCGTGCCGTTCGGCATCAGCAGGGTGTTGTCCTGGGTGCGGCCGAAGGCGCGGGGGCTGTCGACGGTCCAGCGGCCCCCGGACAGCCTGTACGTGTGGGGGTCGTTCCGGTCCCCGCCGATGATCAGGACCGAGTCGGGACCCTCGTACCCGCCGGGCAGCGGTACGGCTCCCCCGTACACCCGGGTGGTGCCGTCCGGGCGGGGCGGGAGGTCGGCGCGGGTCTCGTGGACGGGGTCGAAGGTCCACTGTTCGTCGTGGACGCGGCCGAGACCGTGGACGAGGCCGTCCCGCAGCGAGAAGAGCTGCGGGTAGTCGCGGGTGAAGGGGGCCTTCGCCTTGAAGGGGCCGACCGGGGCGTCGCGCGGGACGTCCCCCTTCTCCCGGGGCACGGGGTAGCCGAGGGCGGGGAAGCGCTCCACGAGTGCGGTCGGCGTGCCCCAGCCCAGCTCGGACTGGCCGGACATGACGAGTTGGCGGCCGTCGGCGGCGGTCACCACGGAGGGGTACCAGCGGCCGGTGGCCATGTCCTGGTTGCGGCTCCAGGTCTCGGTCCACGGGTCGAAGACGAGGGCGAGCTTGGCGCCGCTGCCGCCGTTGGCGCCGAGGTTGCCGCCGAAGACCCCCAGCATGCCGTTGGGCAGGAAGGAGTGGCCGGAGCAGAAGAACGGCGCGGGGCGCGGTGAACCGGTGCCGTCGGGCATGTCGACCACGGGCGGGGTGACCTTGGTGAAGGCGTCCGCCCCGGTGCCCGCGGCCGGATCCCAGAGGAAGGCGCGGCCGGCGTTCGTGGCGCCGATGGTGTTGGTGGGGGCGGGCTCCTTCGTGGGGTTCGTCTCGATCCGCTCGAAGGAGAAGAGCAGCACCTTGCCGGTGGGCAGCAGGGCGATGTGCGCGGCGAAGTCCGGGG
>NZ_JBSGXB010000290.1:0-9727 GCF_053609185.1 Streptomyces sp. NPDC054956
GGAAGGGGCGGGGTGGGGGAAGCCCCGCGCAGCGGCTACTCCCGGGCGGCCGCGACGGCCGTCAGGGCAGCCAAGGCATGGGCCACCGCCGGGGCCGATTCCGAGCCGCGACGCAGCGCCGCGATGACGTGCCGCGTCGGCCGGTCGCGGGACAGGACCCGGACGGCGACGCCAGGGGCCCGGCCCGACACCATGCGGGGCACGAGCGCCACCCCCATCCCCGCCTCGACCATCGCGAGGATCGCCGTCCACCCGGACGCGGAGTGCGCCTGCTCCGGCACGAACCCGGCCGCCTCGCAGGCACTGCGGGTGATCTCCGACCAGGGTCCGCTGCCCCCGTAGATCCACGGATCGCCGGACAGGTCCGCGAGCCGCAGCTCCGGCGCCCCGGCCAGCGGATGGTCCGGCGGCAGGGCCACGTCGAGGGGGTCCTCCAGCAGCGTGACCCGGGTGAACCGCGGGTCCCGCGCGGTCGGTGCGTGCGCCGCCAGGGACAGCGCGAGGTCCACGACCCCGGCGGACAGCAGCTCGTACGATTCCGCCGCCTCGGTCTCCCGTACGCGGATCTCCACGCCGGGGTGCGAGCGCCTCAGGGCGGCGACCGCCGGGACCACGAGGACCGGTACGGCGGTGGAGAAGGCCCCGATCCGGACCTCCCCGGCCTCTCCGGCCAGGTACCCGGCCAGTTCGGCGTCGGCCCGCTCCAGTTGGGCGAAGACCGCCTCCGCGTGCCGCAGGACCAGGTGGGCGGCGTCCGTGAGGCGGACCCGGCGGCCCTGGGCCTCCAGCAGCGGGACCCCCAGCAGCCGGGCCAGATTGGTCAGCTGCTGCGAAACGGCCGAGGGCGTCATGTGCAGCGCCTCGGCCGTCGCGGTCACGGTCCCCTGTTCGGCGAGGGTCCGCAGGATGCGCAGCTTCTTGATGTCCCACTCGGTCATGGGACCGAACCTACCTGCGGGCACCGAGGCCGACGCCGCCCAGGATCAGCGCCATGCACATCAGCTGCGTGGGGCCGGTGGTCTCGCCGAGGAGCAGCAGGCCGAGGCCGGCGACGCAGACCGGCTGGAGGTAGTAGACGACTCCGGCGCGGGCGGCGCCGATGACCGAGACGGCCTTGTTCCAGGCGAAGAAGGCGACGGCGGAGGAGAGGACGCCGACGTAGAGGAGCATTCCGGCGGTGGAGGGGGTGACCCGGAAGCCGCCCTGGACGCTGACGGAGACGGCGTACGCGGGGGCCAGCATCAGCGCGCCGAGGACGAAGGTGGTGATCAGGAAGGCGAGTCCGCCCAGTTCGGCGGGCTTGCGCTTGAGGAGCGCGCTGTAGGTGGCGAAGGACAGGGCGGCGCCGAACATCCACAGGTCGCCGGCGGCGAAGTCGAAGCGGATCGAGCCCTTGCCGACCAGGAGCAGGACGCCGAGGGCGGCGAGGGCCAGGCCGCAGGTGCGCCGGGCGCCGAGCCGTTCGCCGCCGAGGCGGGCGTACAGCGCCATGACGACCGGCGAGGCGGCCATGATCATGCCCATGTTGGAGGCCGAGGTGGTCAGTCCGGCCTGGTGCACGAGGGTGTTGTAGAGGGTGACGCCGAAGAGCGTGGCCAGTGCGATGTAGCCGAAGTGCTTGCGGATCAGGGCCCGCTGCCGCCAGGCCTGCCGGGCGGCGAAGGGGGCGACGGCGACGGTGGCGATGGTCCAGCGCCAGAAGACGGCCTGGACGGGCGGGATGCTGTCGGCCATGCCCCGGGTGGCGACGAAGCTGCCGGACCAGACGACCGTCGCGAGCAGGGCGAGGAGCACGCCGAGGCCGGTGGCCCCCTTCTTGGCCCGGGTGCCCCCGCTGCCGGGCTGCTCGGTCTGCGAAACGGTACGGACGCGGTCCATGACGGCCACTGTGTGTCTCCCCCTCGGGGTCCGGTGTTTTCGGTCGATGCCTTACCGTCGCACCGAGTCACCCGTCAGGTCCATCGAATCATTTCGATCGGTCTCTTCAGAAGAACTGAACGGTCCGGTGGAGACGGCCTCGGGCTCGGCCTCGGGCCGCGCCGGCCGGGTCACGATCTGTCCCGCGACGGTCGCCCCGAGGGCGACGGCCATGCCCAGGACCTGCACCGGAGACAGCGCCTGCCCCAGGGCGGCCCAGCCGATGACGGCGGCGGTCAGCGGGGAGAGCATGCCGAGCAGGGTGACCGAGGTGGCGGTGAGCTGCCCGATGCCGCGCACCCAGAGCCAGTAGGCCAGGCCGGTGTTGATCAGCATCATGTAGCCGTAGCCGAGGAAGGCGTCTCCGTCGAGCGCGGGCGGCGCCCCTTCGACCAGCGCGGCCACCGGGATGATCATCAACCCGCCCGCGGTGAGCTGCCAGCCGGCCAGCGCCAGCGGCCCGGCCCCTTCGGGGCGCCCCCACCGCTTGGTCATGACGGTGCCCGCGGCCATCGAGGCCGAGGAGACGATGCCGGCGGCGAGCCCGAGCAGGTCGAGCCGCGCCTCGGCGGTCAGCACCACCATGCTCACGCCGAAGGCCCCCACGATGGCGACCAGTACGGTCCGCAGCCGCGCCCGCTCCCCCAGCAGCAGGGCGGACAGGCCGACGACGAACAGCGGTCCCGCGGAGCCCAGGACGGCCGCGACCCCGCCGGGCAGGCGGTAGGCGGAGAGGAACAGCAGCGGGAAGAAGGCGCCGATGTTGAGCCCGCCCAGGACGGCGGCCTTCCACCACCACTGCCCCTTGGGCAGGGTCCGGGCCAGCGCGGTCAGCAGGAGCCCGGCCGGCAGGGCCCGCATGACCCCCGTGAACAGCGGCCGGTCGGGCGGCAGCAGCTCGGAGGCCACGAAGTAGGTGGAGCCCCAGGAAACGGGGGCCAGGGCGGTCAGGGCGATGACGGCGACGCGCTTCATGACGGATGCTCCTCCGGCAGGGACGAGTAGCTCACTTGGAAGTAGCTTAGCACTAAGCTACTTTTCGGCAAGCAACTTTCTTGCGAAGGAACAAGCGGAAGCCGGATACTGCGGCCATGACAGAGCCCATGCCCGAGCCCGCGCCCGAGCCCGCCAAGGACCCCGTCGACGCGATCACCGCCCAGTGGTTCGCGGTACGACCCGCCTTGGACACCGCACCCATGGCCGTCTTCGGCCGGATCTTCCGGATCTCCAAGGCCATGGGCGAGGAGATGGACCGGGCCTACTCGCGCTACGGGATCGTGCGCGGGGAGTTCGACGTCATCGCCACGCTGCGCCGAAGCGGAAGCCCGTACACCCTCTCGCCCCGCCAGCTGTCGGCCACGCTGATGCTCACCACGGGCGGTATGACGGGACGGCTGGACAAGCTGGAGAAGGCCGGACTGCTCTGCCGCAAGCCCGATCCGCACGACCGGCGGGGGCTCCAGGTGACGATCACCGACCGCGGCCTCGCGCTCGTGGACGAAGCGGTCGAGGCGGGCCTGGCCGCACAGCGCGCGGCGCTCACCGGGCTCGACGAGGCCGAGGTGGCGGTGCTCACGGGGCTGCTGCGCAAGGTACTGGCCGGACTCCCGTAACCGGGTCCGGGTACGACGAGGCGCCGGGGGTCCCTACGGACCACCGGCGCCCCGGAAGCTTTCGAGCGGAGCGGACGGACCCCCGAAGGGATCAGCTCGCGGAATCCGCTCGCGCGGTCAGCTCTCCTGCTGCTTGCGCGACTTGTCGCCGACCATCACCAGACCGGCGATGACCAGGAACAGCACGATCGGCGCGGCCACGTACAGGCCCAGCGTCTCGGCAATGCTCAGGCCCTTACCCGGGTCGTCACCGTCGTCGCGGGTGAGCGCGAGGGCGGGAGACGTCATCAGCAGCATCATCAGCGTCGTTCCGGCCGTGACGGCGCCGGCGCGCAGAGCGTTCTTCTTGTCCACGGTGCAAACGTAGCGAACACCTAAACGACCCGCGCGCCCGGGGGTGCCGTACGGGTGCCCGCCCCCTCCCGCACCGCGCTCAGCAGGGCGTTCGCGCGCGGCGAGGCGGCCAGCGCCTCCAACGTCAGCGGCCGGCCCTCCGCGTCGGCGACCGGGAGGCGCCAATTGGGGTACTGGTCCCAGGTGCCGGGCAGGTTCTGCGGCCGCCGGTCCCCCACCGCGTCGGGCAGCCAGACCCCCACCAGCCGGGCCGGGGTGCGCAGCAGGAACCCGTACAGGGCCCGTACGGCGGCCTCCTCGCCCTTGGTGTCCAGGCCGAGGTCCTCCAGTACGTCCAGCCAGCGCGCGGTGTCGGCCGCGTCCTCGGCGCGCTCCCGCTCCAGCGGGCGGGTCAGCAGGCCGAGCCGGTCGCGCAGTTCCACGTGGACTCCGGCCAGCTTGGCGGCCGTGGGCGGCAGATCGTGGGTGGTGGCGGTGGCCAGGCAGTCGGACCGCCAGCGCTCCGCCTCCAGCGGCTCCCCGTCGCCGCCCCAGTCCCGCTCGAACCAGAGCACGGAGGTGCCCAGCACCCCGCGCCGGGCCAGCGCCTGACGGACCCCCGGCTGCACGGTGCCCAGGTCCTCGCCGATGACCAGGGCACCGGCCCTGTGGGCCTCCAGGACCAGCAGGGCGAGCATCGCCTCCCCGTCGTACGAGACGTACGCGCCTTCGGCGGGCGGGGTCCCCTCGGGGATCCACCAGAGCCGGAACAGTCCCATGACGTGGTCGATGCGCAGGGCGCCCGCGTACCGGAACACCCCGCGCAGCAGGGCCCGGAAGGGTTCGTACCCGGTGGCGGCCAGCCGGTCGGGGCGCCAGGGCGGCAGCCCCCAGTCCTGGCCGCGCGCGTTGAAGGCGTCGGGTGGCGCGCCCACGCAGACGCCCCGGGCGTAGTGGGGCGCGCCGGAGGCGTCCGAACCCTCCGGATGCACGCCGACGGCCAGGTCGTGCACGATGCCGACCGCCATCCCGGCCTCCTTGGCGGCCCGCTGCGCGGCGATCAGCTGGGTGTCCGTCAGCCAGACCAGCCAGCGGTGGAAATCGGTCCGGGTCCCCGGGTCCTCCCCGGCCCGGGCGGCGCACCAGGCGGCGTGCCGGTCCAGCTCCGCGCCCTGCTCGGCGCGGAACTCCCCGTAGGCCGCCTCCCGTTCGGGGGTGCGCGGGACGGCGTACAGCAGTTCCAGGGCGGCCCGCTTGAGGTCCCAGACGGCGTCCCGGTCGATCAGCGCTCCCTTCTCCAGCACCTCGCGCCGCAACTCCCCGCCCCGGTCGGCGAGTTCCGCGAGCGCGGCCCGGTCGGGGGACTCGGCCCACTCGGGGAGGTCCTCGATCCGCAGGTGCACCGGGTCGGGGAAGCGGCGCGAGGAGGGCCGGTACGGGGAGGGGTCGGTCGGGGTGCCGGGCACCGCCGCGTGCAGCGGGTTGACCTGGACGAAACCGGCTCCGTGGACCCGGCCCGCCCAGCGCGCCAGCTCCGCCAGGTCCCCGAGGTCGCCCATGCCCCAGGAGCGCTCGGAGAGCAGCGAGTACAGCTGGACGAGGAGCCCGTGGGTCCGCTCCGGCGCCGCCGGGGCCCGGTCGGGGGCCACGATCAGGGTGGCCGTCGCGGTGCGGCCGTCGGGGGCCTCGGCGTGCAGGAGGTGCACGCCGAGCGGCGGTTGCGCCGGCGGGCCGGAGACGGCCCCCGCCCCCGTCGCCGCCTCCGGCCCGGCGGCGTCCGCCACCGGGCCGGTCTCCGGCTCCAGCCGGGTCCGGGTGCCCGGCGGGAGCGCACCCAGTTCCACGGGCGCCCTCGACCCGGCCCACCACACCAGCACGCGCGGCAACAGCCGCTCGGCCGCGTCGCGTTCGGCCGCCGCCAGTTCCGCCCGTACGGACTCCGGAGTGCCGCTGTCCGCCCCGAGCCGCCGCAGTACGGCGGCGACGGTGGTCTCCGGAACCCGGACGGTGACGTCCTCGGCCGGCTGGTAGGTGGTGGCGACGCCGTACAGGGCTGCCAGCCGGGCGAGGTCGTCCATCGCGTTCCTTGTCTAGTCACCCGCGGCGGCGGCCGCGGCGGAGGTGGTCGGCTCACTGGTCAGCGGGGCCTCGCAGATGAGCGGGGGCTCGCTGGTCAGGGGGGCGTGCGCGAGGTCCGCGAGCGAGGGCTCGCTGGTCAGCGGCGCCTCGCACGGCCCGGCCTGCGCGGGCAGGTGGGCCAGCGGCGGGCGCTGTTTCGTGGCTTCGGCGGCAGTCGAAACCGGGGTGGATATGGCGGTGTTCGGCGTCTCGGTGTTCACGGCAGGCACTCCTTTGTGCGTGAGGATCGGTCAAGACCATGGAACACCGCTGGAGAACACCGCAGCCATACCCAGTCGGACGCATCGCATTCCTGGCCGATCCCGGTCAGATCACCCGCCGGCGTTGACACTTCGGCCGTACGGATGGTGGGCTCGGGCGCATTCGTACGAGCGGGGAACGACTCGGAACGGGGAGGCTCCGTGCAGCTCAGGGGCAGGAAGCGGGCGACGGCCGCGGCCGTCGCCGTCATCGGCACCCTCCTGGGCGGTTCGGTGGCCGTGGGCCCTCCCACCGCCTTCGCGGCACCCGCCGCGCCAGGAACGCCCGCCGCGCCCGGAACTCCCGGCGCGCCCGTCGTCCCCGGCGCCTCCTCCCCCCTCCTCGACCCGCCGCCCGGCCGGCTCCCCGTGCCCCTGCTCGACCCCGGCTCCGATCCCGGGCGGGCCGCCGCCGAGGGGCCCGCGGTGTGGCCGCGGCCGCGGTCGATGACCGCCGACCCGGCCCGCGAGGTGGCCCTGGGCGCCGAGGCCGTGCTGGTGCTGCCCGCCGGAGCGGATCCGTACGCCGCCCAGGTGGTCCGGGAAGCCCTGCGCGGGGCCGGCGTACGCACCCTGCACGAGCGGGCCGATTCCGACTCCGACCCCGCCCCGCTGCCCGCGCGGATCCCCGTCGTACGGCTCCAAGGGCCCGGTGCCGAGCGGGCGCTCGGCCTGCTGGGCGCGGCCGGGGCCGGCGATCTGCCGGCCGGCGGCTACCGGCTGGCGGTGGGCAGGGCCGACGGACGGGACACGGTCGCACTGGCCGGCACCGGGGACGACGGCGCGTTCCATGCCGCCCAGACGCTGCGTCAACTCCTCGCCCGGGGCGACGGGAAGGTGCCCGGGGTCCTGGTGCGGGACTGGCCCTCCGCGCCGGTGCGCGGGATCACCGAGGGGTTCTACGGGACTCCGTGGACGGCCGCGCAGCGGATCGAGCAGGTCGAGTTCATGGGCCGCACCAAGCAGAACCGGCTGCTGCTCGCCCCCGGCGACGACCCGTACCGGACCACCGACTGGCGCCGGGACTACCCGGCGGAGCGCGCAGCGGAACTGCGGACGCTGGCCGAGCGGGCGCGCGCCAACAAGGTGGTGCTGGCGTGGGCGGTCGCGCCGGGGCAGTCGATGTGCCTGTCCTCGGCGGCCGACCGGGCGGCCCTCGCGCGCAAGGTGGACGCCATGTGGGACCTCGGCTTCCGGGCGTTCCAGGTGCAGTTCCAGGACGTCAGCTACGCGGAGTGGGGCTGCCGGGCCGACCGCGAGCGGTACGGCAAGGGCCCGGCGGCGGCCGCGAAGGCGCACGCGGAGGTCGCGGGCGAACTGGCCGCGCACCTGGCCCGGCGCTATCCGGGGGCGCCCGCCCTGTCCCTGCTGCCCACGGAGTACTACCAGGAGGGCGCGACGGCCTACCGGACGGCGCTCGCCGGAGCACTGGACGGCCGGGTCGAGGTCGCGTGGACGGGGGTCGGCGTACTGCCGCGCACGATCACCGGGCACGAGCTGGCCGGGGCGCGCTCCGCGTTCGGGCACCCGCTGGTCACCATGGACAACTACCCGGTCAACGACTGGGACCCGGACCGGATCTTCCTCGGCCCCTACCAGGGCCGGGACCCGGCGGTGGCGGGCGGCTCCGCGGCCGTGCTGGCCAACGCGATGCCCCAGGGCACGCTGTCGCGCATCCCGCTGTTCACGGCGGCCGACTTCGCCTGGAACCCGCGCGGCTACCGGGCCGCCGAGTCCTGGGCTGCGGCCGTCGCCGAGCTCGCCGGTCCGGACCGGGGTGCCCGGGAGGCGCTGGCGGCCCTGGCCGGGAACAACGCCTCGTCGGGCCTGGCCCAGCCGGAGTCGGCGTACCTGGCCCCGCCGGCCGAGGAGTTCTGGCGGGCGCGGGCCGCGGGCGACCCGGCGGCGGGCGACCGGCTGCGGGCCGCCTTCCGCGTCCTGCGCGAGGCGCCCGCACGACTGCCCGGCCTGGCCGACGAGGCGGGGCCCTGGCTGTCGCGGCTCGCCCGCTACGGGACCGCCGGGGAGCTGGCCCTCGACGTCCTGCAGGCCCAGGCCCGCGGGGACGGGGCGGCGGCCTGGCAGGCCTCGCGGAGCCTGTCGGCGGCCGTGAAGGAGCTGTCCGAGAGCGCGGCCGCCGACGTCCGGGTGGACAAGGCGGTACTGGACCCCTTCCTCTCCCGGGCCGCGGCCGAGGCCGACGCCTGGACCGGCGCGGCCCGCGACACCCCGGGCACGGTCGCCCGGGCCGCGGACTCCTTCACCGTCCAGTTGTCCGCCGCGCACCCCGTCTCGACGGTCACCGTCATGACCGATCCGCTGCCGCCCGGGAGCCGGGGCGCGGCCGTCGAAGCGCACGTGCCCGGCGAGGGCTGGCGCAAGGTCGCCGAGGCGGCGGCCTCGGGCTGGACCCAGGCGGACGTCGGCGGCCTGCGGGCCGACGCGGTCCGGCTCGTCTGGTCCGGCCCGGCTCCGGCCGTGCACGGGGTGGTCCCGTGGACGGCGGACGGCCCCGAGGCCCGCTTCGAGGTGGCCGACACCGTGGACGCGGAGATCGGCGGGGCCGCGCAGCGGGTGCGGGCCACGCTGTCCGCGCTGCGGCCCGGCGAGGTCCGCGGCCCGCTGTCGGCGGCGCCGCCTCAGGGCGTCGAAGTCCGTCTGCCGGCCACGGCGGCCGCCCCGCGCGGTACGACGGTCACCCTCCCCGTGGACGTGGCGGTCGCTGCCGGCACGGCGCCGGGCACGTACGAGGTCCCGGTCACGTTCGGCTCCGAGACCCGCGTCCTGAAGGTGCGCGCCTTCCCCCGTACGGCGGGCCCGGACCTGCTGCGCGGCGCCCGGGCCACGTCCTCGGCGGACGAGACCCCCGACTTCCCCGCCTCGGCGGCCCTCGACGACTCCCCGGCCACCCGCTGGTCCTCCCCGGCGGTGGACGGCGCCTGGTGGCAGGCCGAACTCCCGGCCCCGGCCCGGGTCGGTCTCCTCCGCCTCCACTGGCAGGACGCGTACCCCTCCCGCTTCCGGGTGGAGACCTCCGCGGACGGCCTCTCCTGGCACCCGTCCGCGACGGTCGCCTCCCGGGGCGGAGTGGACACGGTCCACCTGGACCCGTCGGCCCCGGCGGCCCGCTTCCTCCGCGTCACGTCCGAAACCCGGGCCACGAGATTCGGCATCAGTCTCCTGGGGGCCGAGGCCTTCGCGATGACCCCGTAACCGGGGCCGGCCCCCCACTCAGGGCACCTCCCCGCCGCCCCCACCCCGAGGCTCCGCCCGGCCCCCATCACCGCCGCCCGGGGCCCGGCCGACGGGGCCGGGTTGCGGTGCCGCGCCATGCGCCCGCGCGGCGCGGATCGCCCGACCGGGCGAGTTGCAGTGCCGCACCGTGCGCCCGCGCGGCGCCGCTGCACGGGGGCCAGCCCCCGGACCCCCGCGCCTCAAACGCCGGCGGGGCTGATTTTGGCCCGCGTCGGCCCGCACCTGCACGCC